>NZ_JAGTPI010000007.1:0-167728 GCF_021147825.1 Pseudomonas quasicaspiana | reverse complement strand
AATTGCCCGTGAGGCTTGACCATATAACACCCAAGCAATTTGCGACATGCCTTGATAAATGAAGGCAGGGCCAGATTGCGGTGACTGTGAAGACGACACGAACCGAAAGTTTGTTCGCACACTGAACCTGAGCTATCACATACCCATTCGCTGGCACGTAACCCGCAAGGGCCAACGCACCGGCAACCGAATTTCTTGACGACCATAGAGCATTGGAACCACCTGATCCCATCCCGAACTCAGTAGTGAAACGATGTATCGCCGATGGTAGTGTGGGGTTTCCCCATGTGAGAGTAGGTCATCGTCAAGATTAAATTCCAGAACCCCTGATCGCTTACGCGTTCAGGGGTTTTGTTTTAGTAGAAGCCATAGAATTTCGCTGGTGCGTTACTTCAGTAACGAACCAGCCACAGAATTTCTTGACGACCATAGAACATTGGAACCACCTGATCCCATCCCGAACTCAGTAGTGAAACGATGTATCGCCGATGGTAGTGTGGGGTTTCCCCATGTGAGAGTAGGTCATCGTCAAGATTAAATTCCGAAACCCCCGATCGCTAACGCGATCGGGGGTTTTGTTTTTAAGGCCTTTTAAAAAGCAGACTTATCAGCTGAATAGCTACGTGCATTATTCATGGCGTCGTCAGCAATCGGGTAAGGGAGGGCGAGTGTCGCTAGCTGATGCGGGTTTTTGCTTTACGTGCTGGCAATGGCTGAGCGTTTGCCTGGTTACGTAAATATTGAGTGACGGCTTTCACGCCTCGGTTGAGGTGCAGCTGCAGGGCTTGCACGGTTTCATCTACATTTCCGTCCCTGGCAAGGTTGAGTAATTCCCAGTGGTCGTCCTGAGCCAGCTTGCCTAGGCCCATGGCTTCCAGATTGAAGCGCAGAAAGCGCTCTTCCTCGTTCAATCCTTGCTCGACCGCTGCCATCAACCGCTTGTTGGAAACCTTTGCGTAGAGTGCCATATGGAACATACGGTTAAGCCTGCCGATCTCGGCGTAGTCGGTTTCGACTTCAAGCGCTTCAATACAACGCTGGGCCAAGGCCAGGTCTTCGGCGTCGAGTAGCGGGACCGAAAGGCGAATCGCTTCGGACTCAAGCAGGATTCGCAGCGCGTAAGCATCAACCGCATCTTCGCCAATCAAAGGGGCCACAACGCCTCCCTTGTGCAGCTCGACGGTTAGCAATGACTGGGCTTCGAGTTGGCGTAGTGCTTCGCGCACAGGCATTCGACTCACACCAAACAGCGTGGCGAGCTCTTGCTGACGCAGTGCGGTTCCGGCCGGTAAACGACCATCCAGAATGGCGCTTCGCAGTTTTTCCTCGATCACTGCCCTGGCTAAATGCGCAGGCGGGTGTTCATCGCCTATGATCGCGCGCAATAGGCTTTCTCTAGCGGTGTTGGGCATCGAGACTTATCTTCATGAGTGCTGTTATTGGATCCAAATGACCCTAGGTCCTGCTCTATAGGTTGTCAAACCGTCAGCATGTAAGTCAGCGATCCGTGGTGATGACTGCCGTTCTTCTGCGTGCGCTCATAAAGCATAGCGTGCCGCCAGCCATCGTCAGTCCGGCCAAGACATAAAACATCGTCGCGGGCGGTGTGTTGATCAGCAGATAGCCGCAAATTACCGGGCTCAGTGCACCGCCGAAGGCAGCCAGGTTCTGCGCGCCGTAATAACTGCCACGCAAAGCCTCGGGCGCTATTGTATCGACGAATAAATATTCGGCGGGATATATGATCATTTCCCCTAGCGTGAAAATAAACATCGCGATGCACCATGTCAGCATGTTGTTCGAGAAACTGAAACCGATCAGGCCAAACACGAACAGTCCGATACCGACACAAATCCACCCGGCGAGCTTCTCACGCTTGAGCCACCGGCCAATCTGATACTGCAGCAGGATTACGGTAACCGCGTTACAGGCCAGCACGGCAGACAGAATGTGCAACGCATCTTTCTGCGCATGAGTCACCAGCAGAAACTGTGACAGGTACAGCGTGAAGCGTCCGTGAACGATGGTGCTGAGCAGGCTGCCGCAGGTGAACAGAATCAGAGTGCGGTCGTTTTTCAGGATACGGAGCGTGTTGATGAAGCTTTGGGGTTTAACAGTGTCGGCAGGTTTTACTGGAGCAATTCCGACCATCAGAAACACGCTGCCCAAGGCAATCGCTCCGGCAATCAGAAACGGCGCAAGCGGTAAGTATCCAGCGATGAGCACTCCCAGCATCGGCCCGGTCGCATAGCCAATGTTGGTCAACGTGTAGCGCAGTGAGAACACCTTGGCGCGCAGGCCGATGGGCAGATTCTCGCTGATGATTGCTTTCGAACCGATGAGAAATAACGCCGACGCGGCTTCGGTGATCACCAATGTCAGCGTGGTCAGGTAAACGTTATGGGCAAAGGTCAGCAAGGTGAAACCGATAGCGCTTGAAAGCATCGCCACGATCAGCAGCCTGCGTTTGTCCAGACGGTCGATGATGTACCCGCCATAGAGCCCGAGCAGCGTGGCGAGAAACACTGCAATCCCCATCAGCAGACCGACATCTTGCTGATTCAGGCCTAATCGATTACTCAGAAACAGCGTCAGCAAGGGGCTGGTGATCGCACGGCTGACAACGATGGTCAGCGAGCAGATCAGCAGGCGACGGATGACAAGGGAATACGTGGCCACGCGGTGTGTAGGTCCTGAAGGAATAATGCCCGGCAAGCTTATAGCCAAACCGGGCTGGCGTCAGTGGCGGCGACTATCATGCTCGTGGGAACGGCTTTAGCCGGGAAAGCGTAGCGTGACCATCCTGAGATTCCTTTATCCGCATGCTGGTGCGACTCGATCTAAATGACCCGCGTCCAGACTCATCGTCCGTAGCGGGCAGGTTCAGCGACACTAGCTGGTAAGGTAAGCCCTAACCTTTCATCCCCGGCAGTCCCCAGTTCTGCAAGGGGAAGTCAGCCAGCGACTTCAGGATCAGGTCCGCATGCTCATACTGCTCCAGCGGCATGTGCGAATCGGGCACCGCAACCGCGTACATCCCGGCCGCTTTGGCAGCGGTCACGCCGAAAGGCGAGTCTTCGAAGACCAGGCAATCAGCAGGTGCGATGCCCAGGCGGCGAGCGGCGACCAGGAAAATATCCGGCGCGGGTTTGGCTGCGCCCACTTCCGGATCATCCGCCGTCACCACCGTCTCGAACAATTCGAACCATGCGCGGTGCATCTGGATTTTAGCTTTGAAGTAGTGGACTGATGAGCTGGTGCCCACGGCGATGGGAATATTGTTTTCCGCCAGATGCCTCACCAAGGCTTCAGCCCCATGCATCGCGGGTGCTTTCGGGAAGCGCTCATCCAGCATCGGCGCGCGAATTTCGAGGAACTCATCAACGGAAAGCGGCAGCTCCAGCGCCTCAATCACGTAACGCGCGAAATCCTGCGCGCCGCGGCCAATCGTATGCTGCTTGACGGCCCAGTCAAATGTGCGGCCATACCGGCTGGCGATCAGATGGGTGACTTCGGTGTAGACCCCTTCGGTGTCCAGCAACAAGCCGTCCATGTCGAAAATCACGGCCTTGATCGGGCCTCGCTCACTTTGCTGTTCAGTCATCGTCTCGGATCCTGTTATTTCAAACCGGGCTCCAGCCTAACGTCTGGAGCAAGACGATTGCTACCCCATAACTGAATGAAGGCAGTTTGCAACCAAACGGCCGAATCGCTGCCCAACAGCGGTAGAAAAGGATCATTCATACACACAAAAGAGCGACAACGCTGGGCCACTGGAAGGGCGCGATGATAATCTCTCGCCACTTTTCGCCCTTGCGTTGTGCTGCTTTGGTTGGCCTGGAATCAGGCTGCCGAAAAACCGGCAGAGGGTTCAGGGAAGAATTTTTCCAATTACCAGAAACGGATCTCTTCGAGTCAAAACATGAATAAATCAGTAGGCATCGCAGCTGGCGTTATCGTTGTCGTGGGAGCGCTGGCCACCGCCGGAGCTTGGTACACGGGTACCCGAATCGAAGGTGTACTGCGTGATTCGATTGAGCAGGGCAACCAGGAACTGGTGAAATCCCTCAAAGGTTCCGGCAGCGCTATCACGCTGGAAATGCTGTCGATTGATCGGCACCTGTTCAGCAGCACCGCACACTACCGTGTACGCATTCACGACGAGAACCTCACCACTGAGGATAAAAACGCCGAGTTCCTGTTCGTCGACAACATCGAACACGGTCCGCTGCCTTTTTCTCGTTTGAAGAGCTTCAAGCTGCTGCCTGTCATGGCGCAGAGCAACTTTGAAATGGAACAAAGCCCAAGTGCTGCCAAGTGGTTTGCCATGAGCAAGGGCGTGAGTCCGGTCACCGGCCACGCCAGCATCGGCTATGACCGCTCTACCAGTGGCGCGCTGCTGTTGACGCCGCTGGAACTGAAGGATACGGACGGTACGTTCACCTTCTCGGGTCTTCGACTGGATACTGAAGCCAGCGCTGACGCCGAAAAAATCAAAGTGCTTGGCAAGATGGATAACTTTCAGCTGAACGTCACCTCGCCAGAAGGTGATGTCGCGCTGGGTGCCAAAGGATTAACCCTGGACATGGGCGGCACCAAGGGCAAATCCGGCTTCTATCTGGGCCATAACACTGTGAAAGTCGATAACCTCGTGGGGCAGATTGCGGGGCTTGCACCCGTTGCGGTCAAGGACTTGACCGGTACCAGTCTGATTCAGGAAGAGGGCGGTACTCTTGCTGGGCAGGCGAGCTACAACCTCGGCATGATCAGCTACGACGGCAAGGACGTGGGCGCTTTGCAGTCGGCGTTTAAATTCAGCAACTTTGATGTTGCCGCCTCAAAAGCGATGTACGACCTGTATCAAACAAAAATCATGCCGCAACAACAGGCTGCTTACGCTGCCGGTGAGCTGTTTGTACCGCAGCTCAGCCCAGCGGATCAGCAGTTGATGGATGCGCAAATCATCAAACTGCTAGCCGCCAAGCCACACGTCGAGCTTGAAAAGCTTGCCCTCAAAACGGCCAATGGTGAAAGTCACCTGCGTGTTGCTGTGGATTTGACCGACACAGGGACCGAACAGCCATCGCCTGAGCGTTACCGTAACGCCATTGCTCAGATGGAAGCGCGACTGGTTCTATCCAAACCAATGATCGGCGACCTGGCGGCCCTGCAAGCAAATCTCGCCGGGCAAACCGATCCAGCTGCAATTGCTGAACAGGCCAAAGCCGCTGGCGATATGGTGGGTGCCATGGCAGTCATGATGCAAATGGCCAAGGTCGATGGCGATAACATCGTCTCAAACATGCAGTACGCCAATAACATCGTTGATTTCAACGGCCAGAAGATGCCCCCGGCTCAATTTATGGCTCTTATCATGAGCAAGGTAATGGGGATGGAGATGGCACAGCCTCCTACAGAGTAAGCATTTTGTAGGCGTTGCTCGCGATAGCGTCAGGCCAGAGGGTAGTTCTCAACAGGTTGACCGTCATCGCGAGCAAGCTCACTCCTTCATGGCTCTATGTTCGCTGCGATACCGCTCGGTGTAAGGCTCACCGAGACGGTTCCTGCAGTCTCCGCTTCAGTACCGCTACTGCGTCAGTCCCACCAATGTGTCCGCCAGCTTGCGGGTACGCTGTGATGTTCCTGCAGTCATCTCGCTCGAGCCCTCCAGCTCAGCCAGTAAGTCGTTCAACGTTCCCACTTCTGAAGACTGCTGTTCGATGTGCTGCGCTAACTTGCGGATCTCGTCGGCGAGGCGATCAATGTCGGTGCCTATCTCGCTGGCATTCTGCGATGTCTTTTGAGCCAGTTGACGAACTTCGTCGGCAACTACAGCAAAGCCTCTTCCCATTTCCCCTGCTCGCGCGGCCTCGATTGCTGCGTTGAGTGCTAGCAGATTGGTTTGCCCTGCGATTTGCTGAATCATCTGCACAATGGACTGAATTTTCAGGCTCGATTTGGCCAGCTCACGGGAGCTGAGTACCACTTCGTCAGCTTGACTCGTAAGGTTTTTGACGGTGTGACTGGCTCTGTCCATGGCCTTTTCCTGAGTGGAAATGGTCTGGCCCAGTTCGTCCATTGATACGTGCAACTCGCCGGAATAGTGCCGCAGCTGGGTTGAGATTTCCTCTTGGTCGTGATGCGCCTTGACCAGCACATCACCCAGGTCGCTCAAGCCATTGAACACTGGCTGTATATGTTCATCCAGGCCATTGGCATCAATTGCACTTTTGAAGTTGCGGACCTTGAACTGGTCGATCTGCTTGACGACCACCTGACTCAAGCCCGCGAGCTTCTTGATCTGTCGACGCAGGAAAAACGCCTTGAACTCACCGTAGTAGGCAATGAAGTTATCAATGTAATCGTCGCGAAAGACCTGATTGTCCGCGACCCGAAAGAAGAACACGGCGGTCAGTGTCTGGTTGAGATTCAAGCCGAGGATTTCCCCAAAGGTTGAGAAACCCACCACGGGAGTATCGCCAAACACACCAGTCATGCGGCTCAATTCGTTGCCGTTGTTCAGGCGTCGCAGGATGCAGTCGCTTAGCAGGCCAACCAATGGCTTGCCTGACTTGCCCTGCAGGAAGCGCGCAAAATCCTTGCGCGTAGCATCCACCATGGAGGTACGCCGAACCATGACCAACTCTTCGCCTGGCGCAACGTCGCAGAACAGATGCACCCGCTCGTTTGCGTAGTCGATTTGCGCGATGGAACGAACGAACAACTCTTCCCCTACACGTATGGCGAATGAGTATTGGGCAAGCTGCGCTTCCAGTTGGCCCGGTTCGCACTTGAGGATTTCGCACAGTGCCGACACCATGCTGGTGATCTGGCCGCTGGAGGTCACCACCTGGCTGATGTAACGCTCTTCCAGAGAGGCTGTCAGTACGCTCATGCTGAATGGAGTTGGCTCAAAGTTCTGGCTTTTGAATACTCCAAAACGCACGTTTTTGGCGCTTTTGAGAAACACCACCTGGGCGTGATTCACATAACTGCGTTTGCCATCATGAATGGCTGTGGTTTTGAAGTCGCCTTTGCCGCCTGCGGAGCCCCCGACGAACAGGCACGGAAAGCGGCCTGACTCATACAACGCTTCCATGAAGAACGATTCAGAAGCCGATAACCCGTCAAAGGTGACGTATGCGAGCGTGTCGCGATGGTCGATAGGCGTATTGATCGTCGTGCGCTTGATCGAGTCCGTCAGCCGCGCAATACGTTCGCGCATGGACATGCGCTTGCCAGGCGTGCGGATGTCTTCGCTGTGCAGGGGGATGTGCACTATCTCAGCTGACTGAATAACGCTCGAGTCAAACAGGGCCAGCACTACGCGATCCCACTGATCTCCGGTTGCGCAATAGAGCGCGTCATTCTTTGAAGACAACTCGCCAGAGGTGGTGCACAAGCTGATGGCCGTGTTGGGAAAGCGCGCGCTGATGCTACGGGCAATTTGATCGATATCGATATGCGGCGAAACGAATCCCGTTAGGTAAACAGGCTCGAAACTCACGGAGGCAAGTTGCTCACTCAGGCTTCTGGCCGAAGTGATCAGGTTCAGAACACCGCCGGATCTGGCAGGTGTGCCCCGGAGTCTGGAAAAAAGGCTCATGGCAGAAAACTCAAGATTTAAAGGACGAAACTGGTCTCGGGACATCGGCGCTGTATCGATTCAGCGTAGGGTTACACTGCATTGTTTTTTTGTATCGACGCGCATGGTGACGTCATGGGGCTGACGGCCGTTTCCAGACAGACACAGACATGGCGTTTTGCCTTAACGTTCCCAAGGAAACGATAGCTTGCTTCGGGGGTTCTGCTGGTTTACCCGACGAACCTCACCTGCTGGCAGACGAGGTCCGTGGCGAGGGCTCTAGACCGGTGGTTGGCGGGGAATGTCGACCGGCGTTTCGTGCACGTCGATCTCCGGTCGTACATTGCGCGACGAAATTTCCGTGCGCAGTTGCGGCAGGCTTTGTGGATATTGCTTGGCGATGAACGCAATCAGGCGTTCGCGCATGTGGCAACGGGCATCCCAACTGCGTGACGAGTCCGCCGAACTCAGCAGCACTCGCAGTTGCATGGCTTTGGCGTTGGTGTCAGCGACTTGGAGAACGCAGACGCGACCGTCCCACAAGTGCGGGATGTCTTCACAAATACGCTGCACTTCCGCACGCAACTCTTCTACCGGCAGTGAGTAATCCACCCAGACAAACACCGAACCGATCAGGCTGGAAGTCGCACGGGTCCAGTTCTGGAACGGTTTCTCGATAAAGTATTGCAGCGGCACGACCATGCGCCGCTCGTCCCAGATTTTGATGACCACGTAAGTGCCACTGATCTCCTCCACTCGGCCCCATTCGCCCTCCACAATCACCACGTCATCGAGGCGAATGGGTTGGGAGATCGCAATTTGCAGACCCGCAATCAAGTTACCCAGCACCGGCTTGGCAGCAAAACCTGCTGCCAGCCCGGCCAGACCCGCGGATGCCAGCAAGCTGGTGCCGATTTTGGCCACGGGCGGAAAGCTCATGAGGATCAGGCCGGTACCGAACAGCAACACCAGCGCATTCAGGCAGCGGACCAGCACGCGAACCTGAGTCTGTATTCGCCGCGCATGAAGGTTGTCTTCGATATCCAGCGGATTACGGATCGCTACCGTGTCGCCCACCGCTTTGACGCATCTGAGCACCAACCAGGTAAAGCCGGCGGTGACCAACAGCCCGTTGATGTGACGCACAGTGCCAATCAGCACCAGATCGTCAGGTGCAGAGGTCCACACCGTTTGCAGGGCCAACAATGGCAGCAGCCACAAAGTCGGGCTGGCTGTGCGATAAATCAGTTGTTGTGGCAACACAAACGAGTTTGCGACACGGCGCAGCACACTGAGGGCGACCCAGCGGATCAGCAGCGCCAGTAAAACCGCAACGGAGGCGGCGATCAGGGTCTTTAGCCAAGGCAGAGGCACAGCTTCCAGCCAGCTCTGGGGCAACAGATATTCCATCGACGGTATCCCTATCAGATATGACTTTAAGCCGAGCGGACCCTCTCGGATCTGGCCCGTCGGCCTCGATGGCGATAGTTGCCTGAAAAGGTGTGAACCTCACACAGGCGCAAATGTTCCCCTGCGGTTGTATGGTTGTAGTCCAGTTTCCAGGTCGTGGCCCTCGAAATAGAGAGGTCGCAGCATGACGGCGACTTTCTGACCGGCAACAAAAAACCCGCCGAGGCGGGTTTTCTTCAAGACCATTCCAACATCCTGTCGGTAAGCCCTCCGGGCCATGGTCGATCATCCTTGATCCTGTGCGCGTCCTGCGCATCAGCTGTTGGATCCAATATTACTCAGGAACCCGCAGGTGCAATAGGGCGAATTGCCTCCTCTTCGTGTAAGCCTTTCGCTATAGATGCTAGTCGTTCTCATTACGTCGAGGTTGAATGACTGTGATTTGAGGCGATGTCGAGCATTTGCGTAATATTTAGCAACAAACATCCTGCTGAGCCTTGAGTCGGAACGAAGCCAAGTGAACAATGCGATACCTAATCATTTCGCTGAGATTCACCGATGTCCATGCGTTCCCGTTTCCTGGCCTGGTTGATGCTGCCGTTGTTGGCGTTGTGCAGTTCCAGTCTGTTGGCAGACACCACTGATGGCGCGGCGCAAGCCCTGCATTTGCTTGATTACATTGGCGCGGATTACCCGTCGACCGTGGCTGAAAGCAAGGAGGTGGCAGAAGATGAATACCAGAAGCAGGTGGAAGCACTGGGCGTCTTGAAGGGGCTGGTTGCAGCGCTGCCTGCGCGAGCCGAACGCGCCGAACTTGAGAAAGGCGTGTCCAGCCTTTCGGAGGCGGTGGCCAAGAAGCAGGATGGCGCTCTGATCACCCGCCAGGCTCGCCAATTGGGGGCGCGGTTGGCGGTGGCGTATGAAGTGAGTCAGGCGCCGGTGATTACCCCGGATCCGACGCGAGGTGCGCCGCTCTATGCTCAGCATTGCTCGGTCTGCCATGGCGATGCTGGCGCGGGCGATGGCCCGGCTGGTATCGGTCTGGAGCCGCCGCCTTCTAATCTGCGCGACTCGGCCCGTCTGGATCGACTAAGCCTTTATGACCTTTACAACGCTGTAGGTCTGGGAATTGCCGGAACTGATATGCCAGCCTTCGCCGATCAACTGGATGAACGCCAGCGTTGGGATATTGCGACTTACATTGCGAGTTTCAGCGCGCAGCCAGTGGCGATACCCTTCAAAAACTACAACCTCGCGGACCTCGCGCGGCAAACACCTGCTGAAGTCAGCGCCGCCGAGGGTGAACAGGCGGCTGCCACTTTCCGCGCTCAACGTGCCCAGCCTCCTCAGGTTCAGCGCGGCCCTGCGCAGTTGCTCGATTACACCAGCGAGACGCTGGACAAAAGTCTGGCGGCTTATCGTGCGGGCTCGCACGAGCAGGCTTATGACTTGTCTGTCGCGGCCTATCTGGAAGGCTTCGAGCTGGTTGAAAGTTCGCTGGATAACGTCGACGCCAATGTTCGCAAAGACACCGAAAAGGCTTTGATGGCTTACCGTCAGTCTTTGCAGGACGGTTTGCCGCTGGAGCAGGCGGCGCAAAAACTGGATTTCGCCAAAGCCAAACTCAAGGAATCGGCGGGCCTGTTGGGCAGTGATGGCTTAAGCACGTCGCTGAGCTACATTTCTGGTCTGCTGATTCTGCTGCGCGAAGGCCTTGAGGCGATTCTGGTGTTAGCGGCGATCCTTGCGTTCCTGCGTAACACGGGGCAGGAGTCAGCGGTGCGCAGCGTCAATATTGGCTGGGCGCTGGCTTTGTTGGCGGGGCTCGGGACCTGGGCGCTGGCGGCTTACGTGATTGACGTCAGCGGCGCTCAACGCGAATTGCTTGAGGGCGCGACGGCGTTGTTCGCCAGCGTGATGGTCTTGTGGCTGGGTGTCTGGATGCACGACCGTCGCCATGCGGCGGCCTGGCAGGATTACATCAAGAGCAGCCTGGTGGGCGGCGGTGGACGATTCGGTTTTGCGATCCTGGCGTTCTTCTCGGTTTATCGCGAGTTGTTCGAAGTGATTCTGTTCTATGAAACCCTGTGGCTGCAGGCGGGCCCGGCTGGGCACAACGCGGTTCTGGCGGGCGGTGCCACGGCGTTGGTATTACTTATCGGCCTGGCGTGGATCATCCTGCGCGGCTCGGCCAAACTGCCGTTGACACTGTTCTTCAGTATCAACGCAGCACTGCTGTGTGCGTTGTCGGTGGTGTTTGCCGGGCATGGTGTAAAAGCCCTTCAGGAAGCCGGTATTTTCGGGACTCGTCCTGTGCCGTTCTTCGAGTTCGACTGGCTGGGGATACATGCCGATGCTTATTCGCTGAGTGCACAGCTGATAGCCTTGCTGGCGATTGCAGTGCTGTATGGCCGCAGTTGGCTGGCGGAAAAGCGCAGGGCGCAGGTAGTGTGATCTAGACTTCTGCTGCCATCGTGAAATAAACGCGGACCCTGTGGGAGCGAGGCTTGCCCGCGATAAGGCCGGACGCTATCCAAAGTGAACCGGGTCCAGCCTTATCGCGGGCAAGCCTCGCTCCCACAGAAATAGCGTCCCAATTCAAGTAATTTGAGTGGTGCTCAATGGGCGTGAGCTTGCTCCTCCAGAGATGTGTCCATTTTTGAACGAGGTGCACCATGCGCGTCTGGATCGATGCCGACGCTTGCCCCAAGGCAGCAAAAGAACAGGTCATCAAGTTCGCGCTCAAGCGTCAGTTTGAGGTGGTGCTGGTTGCCGGGCAGAGTCAGATCAAGCCCACGTACACCCTGGTTAAACTGATCGTGGTGCCCAGCGGCCCTGACGCTGCGGACGATTATCTGGTTGAACATGCCGTGCCCGGCGAATTGGTGATTTGCAGCGATGTGCCGCTGGCCGATCGGCTGGTCAAGAAGGGCGTTGCTGCGCTGGATCCTCGCGGTAAAGAGTTCGACACGCAAAACATGGGCGATCGGCTCGCTGTGCGCAACCTGTTCACCGACCTGCGCGATCAAGGGCAGATGGGTGGTGGTCAGCCGCCTTATGGTGACCGCGAAAAACAGGCGTTCGCCAACTCACTGGACCGGATTCTCACGCGGCTTACTCGCTAAGCAGCGCAGCCTAAAACGGTGCGTTCGTGCCTCAGAATGAATCACTCTGCACAGTCTGATGCTGCATCCTCAGCTTAAAGTGTGCAGAGTGAACATCGCTTGATATTGGCTCTGCCCGCTTTTTTTCACTTCGCAACGTTGTCCGGAAACGGCCTGGTTATTGCTCTTGCACCAGCCTGCCGTTGAATCCGAATCCCAACCTTGTCGATGTGGAGAAAAACGATATGAGTTCACCCAGCGAGTTTCCCTTGAGTGAAGCCCCGCGTGAAGGACGCAAGGGGCTGCTGTCGATTTCCATGGTGCTGTTCAGTTTCACCTTCTTCACCGGCACCATGTTTGCGGGCGGCAAGCTGGGCATGGCGTTCAACTTCGTCGACATGCTGTGGATCGCCGCCATCGGTAACAGCCTGTTGGCGATCTATGCCGCAGCGCTGGCCTTCATCGCCTCGCGCAGCGGTTTGAATACTGTATTGATGGGGCGCTTTTGTTTTGGCGAAGCGGGCAGTCGGCTTTCCGATGTGCTGCTCGGTTTTGCCGAGCTGGGCTGGTACGCATGGGGCACCGCAACCGTGGCCATTGTATTGGTAAAGATGCTCGGTCTGGCCGAAGGCTTCACCTCACCACTGATGGTCCTGTTTGGGCTGGGCTTCAGCATCACCGCGATCATCGGCTACAAAGGGCTGGACGTGCTGTCGCGGATCTCCGTGCCGCTCATGTTCGTGCTGCTGATCATCTCCATGTACATCGCCACCCGAGATGTAGGCGGTTTCCAGGGATTGGCGGCGGTTATTCCTCACGAGACCATGACGCTTTCAGCGGCCATCACCATGGTCTTCGGAACGTTTGCCAGCGGTGCGACCCAAGCCACTAACTGGACGCGCCTGTCGCGCAGCGGACGCGTTGCCGTGACTGCCAGCGTCGTCGCCTTCCTGCTGGGTAACGGTTTGATGGTCGTTGCAGGCGCGTGGTGTGCGATGGTTTATCAGCAGGCTGATATCGTTGAAGTGATGATGCTTCAGGGTCTTTCGTTCGCCGCAGTGATCATGCTTTGTTTGAATCTGTGGACCATTCAGGGACCGACCATCTACAACGTTTCAGCGGCGGCCTGCCACCTGCTGCGCAGCGAGCGACGCCGAACCATGACGTTGATTGCAGCGGCGCTCGGTATCGTGCTGGCCATCGGTGGCATGTACGAAATGCTGATTCCTTTTCTGGTGTTGCTGGGTTCTATCATCCCGCCGATTGGCGGCGTGATCATGGCTGACTTCTGGTATCGCCACCACGGCAAATACCCGGTGTTGGCCAGCGTCACGCTGCCGCGCTACAACCTGCTGGGGCTGTCGGCTTATGCCATCGGCGCCGCGCTGGCGTATTTCTCGCCCTGGATCGCGCCTCTGGTAGGCATCGCCGCTTCGGCCATCTGCTACATCGTCCTGCTTGAAGTGACGGGCAAGCGCAGCATGGTCGCCGGCTTACAGGAGGAGCTTTGAGCCTGACCGTTGAGGAAATTCTCCAGCTTCCCGGGCTGGAGGAAATGGTCGTGCGTTCAGGATCAGCCAACCTGCATCGCAGCGTGCGCTGGTCATACGTTGCCGAGAACGAAGGTATTGCCGACTGGATCATGGGCGGCGAGCTGGTTTTCATAACCGGCATCAATTGCCAGCGCGATGAAGCCAATCTGTTGCGCGTGGTGCAGGAGGGTGATGCCAGTGGCATTGCCGGGTTGGTGATTCTGACCGGCAATGCCTACATCCAGCAGATCCCCGAGTCTGTGATTGAGCTGGCGGAGCATTGCGGTTTGCCGCTGATCGAGCAGCCGTATCTGTTGAAGATGGTCATCGTCACCCACCTGATCGGCACGGCATTGGTGCAGATGGCGCAGACCAAGCGCTCGCGTCACGACATCCTCGGGCAGTTGCTCAGCGGTGATTACCCGAGCCTGAGTATTGCCCGACAAAGGGCCGCGCATTTACGGCTGCCATTGGAGGTGCCTCGGCGTCTGGTGGCGCTGCGCCTGTCGGCGGTCAGCGTGTTGTTCGACAGCCATGCCCCGGAGGCTGCGGAACGGCTGCTGCAACAAACCCGGCAAGCGGTTCTCGACCATCTCGACGCCTGGAATCGCGTATTGCCGGACGCTTTGCCGGTCATCGTCCAGGGCGACTTGTTTATTTTGCTGTTGCCCAGGCTTGAAGCGATCCGTAGTGAGCTGGCGCGGCTTTACCGCGATCTTTCGTCAGTGCTGGGCGACATGGCGTTGTTCATGGGGCTGGCCAATCCGGTCGAAGACTGCGGGCAATATCGGCAGGCGCTGAATGAGGCTCGTCAGGCGCTGGATGTCGCCGAACACTTGCGACCCGCCAGTGGCCTTTGCGATTTCAGCGAACTGGGTGTGTTGCGTCTGCTGCAAGCGGTTACTGATCGCTCGGTCATCGATAGCTTCGTCAAACAGACCCTCGGGCCGCTGATCGAGAGCAACCGCAAGCAGCCCCACAGCCTGATCGAAACACTGGACGCCTTGCTCCAGGAAAACGGTAACGGACTCAAGGCCGCCCAGCGCCTTGGTATCCATCGCAACACCATCAACCAACGTATTCAGCGTATCGAGCAGCTCAGCGGGCAATCCCTCGACGACGCTAATTTTCGAATGAACGCTTCGGTTGCGCTGCTGGTATGGCGCATGTCCGAGGCTCAGCGACAGGATTAGTCATGAACATCATTAATGCCACGTTGCGTAAAACCCAAGGGCTGCATACCGTCACCTGGGAAAACGGCTGCATCACAGCCATCACCGCTCAGACGGAAAGCGTGCAGCCTGCGTCAGATGAGATTGATGCCCTCGGCCAACTGGTCATTGCGCCATTGGTGGAGCCGCATATTCACCTGGACGCCACGCTGACCGCCGGTGACCCTGAGTGGAACATGAGCGGGACCCTGTTCGAAGGCATAGAGCGCTGGGGTCAACGCAAGGAAACCATTACCCACGAAGACACCAAGCAACGCGCTCACACCACCATCCGCATGTTGGCTGAGCACGGCATCCAGCATGTTAGAACCCATATCGACGTCACCGACCCGACACTGGGCGCGCTCAAGGCGATGCTTGAAGTGCGTGAAGAAGCCCGTCATCTGATTGATCTGCAGATCGTTGCCTTTCCTCAAGAGGGCATCGAGTCCTACGAAGGTGGGCGTGAATTGATGACGCGTGCCGTGGAAATGGGCGCGGACGTGGTGGGCGGTATCCCGCACTTCGAAAACACCCGCGAGCAGGGCGTCAGCTCGATCAGGTTCCTGATGGATCTGGCTGAGCGAACAGGTTGTCTGGTGGACGTGCATTGCGACGAAACCGATGACCCGAATTCGCGCTTTCTTGAAGTCCTTGCTGAAGAGGCGCGGGTGCGTGGCATGGGCAGCCGTGTAACGGCCAGCCACACCACCGCCATGGGGTCTTATGACAATGCTTACTGCTCAAAGCTGTTCCGGCTGCTGAAAAGGTCGGGCATCAACTTCGTCTCCTGCCCGACCGAGAGCATTCACCTGCAAGGGCGTTTCGACACCTACCCCAAGCGCCGCGGCCTGACCCGTGTCGCAGAGCTGGACCGCGCCGGGATGAACGTGTGCTTTGGTCAGGACTCGATCAAAGATCCCTGGTACCCACTGGGCAATGGCAACATCCTGCGCGTACTGGATGCGGGCTTGCACATCTGTCACATGATGGGTTTCGAAGACCTTGCACGCAGCCTGGACCTGGTCACTGACAACAGCGCCCGAACCCTCAATCTGGGCGAGCGCTATGGCATCGCAGTGGGCCGGCCGGCGAATCTGGTCATTCTGGATGCTGAAAGTGATTACGAAGCGGTGCGTCGCCAGGCAAAGGCGCGAGTGTCAATCAGAGGCGGGAAAGTATTGATGACGCGGGTGCCGGAGCGGGTTGAGTTTAGTTAAACCCTATCGCGAATGCGTTTCTGTAGGAGCTGCCGAAGGCTGCGAAAGTCGGAGTGTCTGCCTTACTGATTCGCAGCCCTCGGATTACATATAAATCATTGATCAGATTATATTTTATGTAGGAGCGAGGCTTGCCCGCGATAGGGCCCACGCGACCTAAAGTGAATCGCATCCAGCCTTATCGCGGGCAAGCCTCGCTCCCACATAGAAACTGTGTTTGCTGCGCGACAGGGCAGCGTCAAAGACGGGACGGCCACTCCTGCAAAGGATTGATCCAGAATCTACCCTTCGTGCGTCAACTCCAGCACCCGGTCCACCAGCTTGTTAATCCCGGCGGCTGCCTCGCCGATGGTTTTGGCGACCATATAAGCCGGCGTGCTGACCAGCTTGCGGGCTTGGTCTTCGACGATATCGGTCACTTCGCATTCCTGGTGTTCACCCTTCATGAGGGTGATGGCCTGTGCGGTCTCGGCGTCGTTGCCGATGGTGCAGGTTACGCCCGGGCCATAAATTTTGGCGGCCAAAGCGGGGCTGATGCAGATCAGCCCGACCGGCTTGCCAGCCTCGGCGAATGCTTCTGCCAGTGCCAGGACTTCAGCCTGCACCTTGCAATCCGCCCCAGCAGTGGCGAAGTCGGAGAGATTCTTGGCTGCACCGAAACCACCGGGAATGATCAGTGCATCAAACCGGGTAACGTCTGCTTCACGAATATCCTCGATGGCGCCGCGAGCGATCCGGGCTGATTCCACCAGCACGTTGCGGGTCTCCGGCATCTCTTCGCCCGTCAGGTGATTGATCACGTGATGCTGAGTGATGTTTGGCGCAAAACACTGGACGGCTGCGCCGCGTTGATCAAGGCGCAGCAGTGTCAGCACGCTTTCATGAATTTCCGCGCCGTCATAGACGCCACAGCCGGACAAAATCACGGCGACTTTCTTTTGCATGATCATTCTCCCTATCGAGCGCAGCGGTCTGCTCAAGACTTTTACCTGATCTTGGGACAAGCGTCTGGGGCGGGGATTCAATCCAATGCACTGCGTTCTGAAACCGCGCAGAAAACGATTTACTTGTAGGAGCTGCCGAAGGCTGCGATGGCGGTGTGTCAGGCTGAATGCTTTCGCAGCCTTTGGCAGCTACAGAAAAGCATTCCAATGGGGCATGAGGAGGGGACTTACAGGCGAGCGCAATGCCGGAGCATTGCGCTCGTGGTGGCGCTAGCGGTCGCCGTGCTTCTTGCTGTCGGCAGGGACGTCAACGGTGACCTCAGCCGGAACCGGGCTAACGACGCCGGCATCAGCTTCGGCCGCTGCTGCCATGGAGGCAGCGGCGGCTTCTTCCCGGGCGATACGCGCGTTCTTGAAACGACGACGCAGCCAGAGGGCGAACCCGAGTACCAGTAATGCGCCAAGCACCCACAATTCATACTTCTTGATATTGCCCAGCATGCCTTCTAGCACTGCGCCGAAATGGTACGCCGCATAACCCAGCGCCGCAGCCCAGACAGCCGCACCGATACCGTTGAGGATCAGATAGCGCAGTGGCGGATAGCCTGACAGACCAATGGCTACGGGCATGACTGTTCGCAAGCCGTAGACAAAGCGGAAGCTTAATACCCAGAGATCCGGGTGCCTGCGTATATGCGCCAGCGCCTTGTCGCCCATGAGCTGCCATCGCGGCTTGCGCGCCAGGATTTTGCGGCCGTGCCTGCGCCCCATGTAGTACCAGAGCTGGTCACCTGCATAGCTTCCGAAGAAAGCCACGACCACGACCAGTTTGATGTCCATGTATTCACGGAACGCCAGGAATCCAGCGAGAACCAGAATGGTCTCGCCTTCAAAGAAGGTGCCGATGAAGAGGGCGAAGTAGCCAAATTCGTGCAAGAAATTCTGGAGCATTGTCTGGATGCTGGCGAAATGAACGCGCAGCCTAACTCGGCCAAGGCATTCAGGAAAGTGTGGAAATGTGTCTCGACGTGAATCTTTCCTACAAGGACAATGGCAAATACCTCAACTGCGGCCCCGAGTCGCATGCTGGCCCACGACTGTCACACATTAGTCATAATGGCCGCTTATAACTGTCACGCTTGCCCGTGTACGCGGGCTCAGGAGTCTCGCCGTGAGCTTTACCCCCGCCAATCGCCTCTTTCCTCTTACCCGCCTGCGTCGCAATCGTCGCGATGATTTTTCTCGTCGTCTGGTCCGTGAAAACGTTTTGACTGTCGATGACCTGATCCTTCCCGTATTTGTACTCGATGGTGAAAACCGTCGTGAAGAAGTGACTTCGATGCCTGGCGTCGAGCGCCTGAGCATCGATCTGCTGCTGGAAGAGGCGCAGAAATGGGTTGCACTGGGTATTCCAGCGCTGGCGCTGTTCCCTGTGACGCCGGTCGAGAAGAAAACCCTGGATGGCGCCGAAGCCTGGAATCCGGACGGTATTGCCCAGCGTGCCACCCGCGCGCTGCGTGACCGTTTCCCGGAGTTGGGCGTCATCACTGACGTGGCACTTGATCCGTTCACGACCCATGGTCAGGACGGGATTCTCGACGAAGAAGGCTACGTGCAGAACGACATCACTGTCGATGCGCTGGTCAAACAAGCTTTGTCCCACGCCGATGCCGGTGCGCAGGTTGTGGCGCCTTCCGACATGATGGACGGTCGGATTCAGGCCATTCGCGAAGCACTGGAACTGGCCGGGCACGTCAACGTGCGGATCATGGCTTACTCAGCCAAGTATGCCAGCGCTTATTACGGGCCATTCCGCGATGCGGTCGGCTCAGCATTGAATCTGGGCAAGGCCAACAAAGCGTCCTACCAAATGGATCCGGCCAACAGCGATGAAGCGCTGCACGAAGTGGCCGCGGATCTGGCTGAAGGCGCGGACATGGTCATGGTCAAACCGGGCATGCCTTATCTGGACATCCTTCATCGGGTCAAGGATGAGTTCAAAGTGCCGACATTTGTTTATCAGGTCAGCGGCGAGTACGCGATGCACATGGCCGCCATCCAGAATGGCTGGCTGAGTGAAGGCGTCATTCTTGAATCGCTCACCGCTTTCAAACGCGCAGGGGCTGACGGCATCCTCACTTATTTCGCCGTCCGCGCTGCAGAATTGTTAAAAGGGCAATAGCCGTACAGGAACATTCATGAATACCGAAGGACTCACCGAAGCTGCTGTTGAAGTCAACGATCAGGAAGTTCTGACTGTGGTCGAGCCAAGCATTGAGGTTTTACCCGCAATCGTCGAGACGCCACCGGTTCCGGCCCTTGTCGTGCCGAATCTGGATGACAGCAGTCTGTACATCCATCGTGAACTCTCGCAGCTCAAGTTCAACATTCGCGTGTTGGAACAGGCACTGGATGAGTCCTATCCGTTGCTGGAGCGGCTCAAGTTTCTGCTGATCTTTTCCAGCAACCTCGATGAGTTCTTCGAAATTCGTGTCGCCGGTCTGAAAAAGCAGATCACGTTCGCCCGCGAACAAGCCGGTGCCGATGGTCTGCAGCCGCATCAGGCGCTGGCCCGCATCAGTGAACTGGTGCACGGCCACGTTGATCGCCAATATGCGATCCTCAATGACATTCTGCTGCCTGAGCTTGAAAAGCATCAGGTGCGCTTCATTCGTCGCCGTCACTGGACAGCCAAGCTCAAAGCCTGGGTTCGTCGTTATTTCCGTGACGAAATCGCACCGATCATCACGCCAATCGGCCTGGACCCGACTCACCCGTTCCCGCTGCTGGTTAACAAGAGCCTGAACTTCATCGTCGAACTGGAAGGCATCGATGCTTTCGGTCGTGACTCCGGTCTGGCGATCATTCCGGCTCCGCGCCTGTTGCCGCGTGTGATCAAGGTGCCGGAAGACGTCGGCGGCGCTGGGGATAACTTCGTGTTCCTGTCGTCGATGATCCATGCTCACGCGGACGATCTGTTCCAGGGCATGAAGGTCAAGGGCTGTTATCAGTTCCGTCTGACCCGTAACGCCGACCTGGCGCTGGATTCTGAAGATGTGGAAGACCTTGCCCGCGCGCTGCGTGGCGAGTTGTTCTCCCGTCGTTATGGTGATGCAGTGCGTCTGGAAGTGGCCGACACCTGTCCAAAGCACCTGTCTGACTACCTGCTCAAGCAGTTCAACCTGTCCGAGTCCGAGTTGTATCAGGTCAACGGCCCGGTCAACCTGACGCGTCTGTTCAGCATTACCGGTCTGGACAGCCATCCGGAGCTGCAATACCAGCCGTTTACCCCGGCCATTCCGAAACTGCTGCAAAACAGCGAGAACATTTTCAGCGTCATCAGCAAGCAGGACATTCTGCTGCTGCATCCCTACGAATCCTTCACGCCAGTGGTCGATCTGCTGCGTCAGGCCGCCAAGGACCCCCACGTCCTGGCCGTCCGTCAGACGCTGTATCGCAGCGGTGCCAACTCGGAAATCGTTGATGCGCTGGTAGACGCGGCCCGTAACGGTAAAGAGGTCACCGCGGTGATCGAGTTGCGTGCGCGCTTTGATGAAGAGTCCAACCTGCAACTGGCCAGCCGTCTACAAGCTGCCGGTGCGGTGGTGATCTACGGTGTGGTGGGCTTCAAGACCCACGCCAAGATGATGCTGATCCTGCGTCGCGAGGCAGGCGAGATTGTTCGCTATGCGCACTTGGGTACCGGTAACTACCACGCCGGTAACGCCCGTCTGTACACCGACTACAGCCTGCTGACCTCCGACGATGCTCTATGCGAAGACGTCGGCAAAATGTTCAGTCAGTTGATCGGCATGGGTAAAACCCTGCGCATGAAGAAACTGCTGCATGCGCCGTTCACGCTGAAGAAGGGCATGCTCGACATGATTGCCCGGGAAACCCAGTTCGCTGTGGACGGCAAGCCGGCGCATATCATTGCCAAGTTCAATTCGCTGACCGATCCGAAGATCATCCGTGCGCTGTACAAGGCCAGTCAGTCTGGCGTACGTATTGATCTGGTGGTGCGTGGCATGTGCTGTCTGCGGCCAGGTATTCCGGGCGTGTCCCACAACATCCATGTGCGCTCGATCATCGGCCGCTTCCTGGAGCACACCCGGGTGTTCTACTTCCTCAATGGCGGCGACGAGCAGATGTATCTGTCGAGTGCCGACTGGATGGAGCGCAACCTCGACAAGCGCGTCGAGACTTGCTTCCCGGTAGAGGGCAAGAAGTTAATCCTGCGCGTGAAGAAAGAGCTCGAGCTTTATCTAACCGACAACACCCACAGCTGGCTCTTGCAGCCAGATGGCACCTACGTGCGGAGCACGCCGACCGGCAATCAGAATGCTCGCAACGTTCAGGCGACCCTGTTGGAGCGCCTGAGCAACCCGGTCCTCAGCGTACGCTGAGGACGATACCGACCCGGGTCAGCCACTCCGCTTCCAGCGCGAAGTCGGCCTGGGTCAGTTGGTTGTTTTCCAGCCAGCCTTCCGGGAATACCACATCAAGATTGTTGCCGCTGGCGGTGAGCACCGGCTGTGGCATTTCCTGCACGCCGCGAATGTGGTGGAACAGGATCGCGAAGCGCAGCAGCACGCACAGACGAATCAGTTTTTCGCCCTCTGCGCCGAACTCGGCAAACTTGTCCTTGGGAATATTACGGCGGTGGCCGCGCACCAGCAGCGCAAGCATTTGCTGGTCTTCCCGGGAGAAACCCGACAGGTCGGAGTGCTCGATCAGGTAAGCGCCATGCTTGTGGTAGTGGTAGTGGGCGATGTCGAGACCGACTTCGTGGACCTTGGCTGCCCAACTGAGCAGTTCCCGGTAGCTGTCATCTTCCAGATCCCAGGCATGAGCGACCTGCTCAAGGGCGTGCAGGGCCTTTCGCTCCACACGAGCAGCCTGTTCAAGGTCAACGTGATAACGCTCCATCAGCGAGCTTAGCGTGCGCTCACGGACGTCTTCATGGTGATGACGGCCCATCAGGTCATACAACACACCTTCCCGCAGCGCGCCTTCGCAGTGATCCATGCGCTGCAGTTCCAGCGCGTCGAAGATCGCTTCAAGGATCGCCAGGCCTGCCGGGAAGATCGAGCGGCGATCAGGCTTGATGCCGTCGAAGTCAATCTTCTCTACATCGCCCAGTTTGAACAGTTTGCGCTTGAGCCATGCAAGGCCGTCGGCATTCACTTCACCCGAGCCCTGACCGTTGGCCTTGAGCGCCAGACCGATCGCACGGATGGTGCCCGACGAACCGATCGCCTCATCCCACTTCAGACGATGCAGGGCGTGTTCAATGCTCATGATCTCCAGGCGCGCGGCGGTATAGGCCTGTGCATAACGTGCCGGAGTGATCTTGCCGTCCTTGAAGTAGCGCTGGGTGAAGCTTACGCAACCCATCTGCAGGCTTTCGCGCAGCAGGGGTTCAAAGCGCTGACCGATGATGAACTCGGTACTGCCACCGCCGATGTCCGCCACCAGACGTTTGCCGGGGGTATCCGCCAGGGTATGAGACACACCGAGATAAATCAGGCGGGCTTCTTCGCGGCCCGAAATCACTTCTACCGGATGGCCGAGAATTTCCTCGGCGCGAACGATGAATTCATTACGGTTACGCGCTTCGCGCAGGGCGTTGGTACCCACGATGCGGACCGCACCCAACGGCAGACCGTTGATCAGTTGGGCAAAACGCTTGAGGCAGTCGAGCCCTCGCTGCATGGATTCTTCGTTGAGGTGTCGCTCTTCGTTGATGCCAGCCGCCAGTTGAACCTTCTCTCCGAGGCGTTCCAGGATGCGGATATCCCCGGAGTTGGCTTGAGCTACCACCATGTGGAAGCTGTTCGAGCCCAGGTCAATGGCAGCGATCAGGGAAAGATTCTTGGCTTTGGATTGCGGCATGATCAGAAAATCTCGGTCGATAACCGCGCCATCGTGCCACGATCCATGGCTGCCGCCAACGCGAAGCTTTGAAGCTGGCGCTTGGCCTGCAATATCGGTGGTCTGGATCAGTTTATTGGCAGGCCTGACGCGTACCTGTGGGAGCTGGGCTTGCCCGCGATAAGAGCACCATCATATTCGGATATTGCGGTGTTCTTATCGCGAGCAAGCTCGGCTCCCACAAACGGAGTATCAAACCGGCAAGCTGGTCGTGGACTTGATCTCCGACAGGGCAACCGTCGAATTCACTTCCTGAATGCCCGGCACCAGCGAAAGCTTTTCAAAGAAGAACCGCTCGTACGCCTCAATGTCCGGCGTCACGATACGCAGCAGGAAATCCACCGACCCCATCAGCACATAGCACTCCAGCACTTCAGGAAAGCCGCGAATGGCCTCGGTAAACTCGGTGAAGTTCGAGCGACCGTGAGCATTGAGCTTCACCTCGGCAAAGATCTGCGTATTGAGACCGATCTTCTTGCGGTCCAGCAGCGATACCTGTCGACGAATGACCCCTTCATCCTTGAGCCGCTGAATCCTGCGCCAGCACGGCGATTGGGATAACCCCACCTGCTCGGCGATTTGCGCACTGGACAGGGACGCGTCCTCCTGAAGCAGCGCAAGAATTTTGCGATCATAAGCATCCAGTTCGGTTTGCATAACTATTTCTCTCTATGGAGATATGGCGCATTAACAAGTCGGAAAGAGATTAAATCAATCAAGGATGGACCAGAAATTTCTTTTTCCGCATGCAAGAATTTCTTTCAGTCACTTAACCCTCTAAATCGCAGAGGTCAGCATGCCCAATCTCGAAGCCGTTACTTCACTGTCGCAACGTCCGGATACCTGGGCGGCTGACAATGCCCATTGCTGCGCGCGTTATAAGATTCTGGTCGAGGCTGAGGCCGATTCACTGTGCCGAGTGCTGAATCTCTTTGCGATGCAGTACCTGATCCCTCATCAGGTCAACGTGATGCAGGAGGACGACGTGTTGGGTATCGACGTTGAGATCGCTAATCTGACCTGGCACCGGGCGCAGGTGATTGCGGAAAAAATGCGCAGCCTGATCAACGTCTGCTCGGTAGAATTGGAACAACTGGCCCAGCCTTACGTCTCAAACACAACGGTTTCCCTCGCCGTCGGTTAAGCCTGGCAGAAAAAAAACGTAACTCATGTGTACGCATATGCCGAAATAACTGACACGCTGGGGGCTACGCTTGGTTCGTTTGAGCCGAATTGTCCAAAGGAATCCGCATGTCAGTTCACGCCTCATCACAGGATCGTTGGCTGGATCTGAATGATCTGCTGCGCGATCTGGTCGCTGAAGGGTTTATCGATCAGAACAGTGCCGAGATTGCACTGACCCACAGGCGCAGTGCCGCGAACCTGCAACTGCATCCGCTTGAGTTTATCGCTGCGCAACAGCTCGATGACCTCAAACGACCGGGGCGCAAGCTGGATCTGGAAACCCTGACTGCCTGGCTCGCGGCCCAAAGCGGGCAGCCTTATTTGCGGATCGACCCGCTGAAGATCAAGGTCGCTTCGGTCACGCCTTTGATGTCTTACGCCTTTGCGCAACGCCACAAGATTCTGGCGGTGGCGGTCGATCATGACTCAGTGACCATCGCCAGCGCGCAGCCCTATGTGCATGGCTGGGAAGCTGACCTGACCCACGTGCTGAAACTGCCAATACGGCGTGTGGTGGCCAATCCGGTCGATATTCAGCGGCTGGCCGTTGAGTTTTATCGGCTGGCCAAGTCCGTCAGCGGCGCTGCCGCGACGGATCAGAAAATCAGTGGCATGGGCAACTTCGAACAGTTACTCAAGCTGGGTGCCAGTGACCAGGAACCCGATGCGAACGACGCGCACATCGTCAATATCGTCGACTGGTTGTTCCAGTACGCTTTCCAGCAGCGCGCCAGTGATATCCATATCGAGCCCCGCCGTGAGCAGGGCACGGTGCGTTTTCGCATCGACGGCGTGCTGCACAACGTTTATCAATTCCCCGCGCAAGTGACCATGGCTATCGTCAGTCGCCTGAAAAGCCTTGGTCGTATGAATGTTGCCGAGAAGCGCAAGCCGCAGGACGGACGGGTTAAAACCAGCACCCCTGATGGCGGCGAGGTTGAGCTTCGTCTTTCAACACTGCCGACGGCGTTTGGGGAAAAAATGGTCATGCGGATCTTCGATCCGGATGTACTGCTGAAAAACTTCGACCAGCTCGGGTTTTCCAGCGACGACCTGCGCCGCTGGGAGGGCATGACCCGTCAGCCCAACGGCATCATTCTGGTCACCGGGCCGACCGGTTCTGGCAAGACCACCACGCTTTACACCACGCTCAAGATGCTCGCGACGTCAGAGGTCAACCTGTGCACCATCGAAGACCCTATCGAGATGGTCGAGCCCGCATTCAATCAGATGCAGGTCCAGCACAACATCGATCTGTCGTTTGCCAGCGGTGTCCGTGCGTTGATGCGGCAAGACCCGGACATCATCATGATCGGCGAGATTCGTGATCTCGAGACTGCGGAGATGGCGATCCAGGCCGCGCTTACCGGTCACTTGGTGCTCTCGACGCTGCACACCAACGACGCACCCAGTGCGATCAGCCGGATGCTGGAACTTGGCGTACCGCATTACTTGCTCAAGGCGACCATTCTTGGGGTCATGGCTCAGAGACTGGTGCGAACTCTGTGTCCGCACTGCAAGGCACCGGTGCAACTGGATGAGGGCGACTGGCAGAGCCTGACCCGACCATGGCAAGCGCCTGTGCCGGCCGGCGCGCACCGGGCAGTAGGTTGCGTGGAGTGCCGTGACACCGGCTACCGTGGCCGTGCCGGGGTGTACGAGATCATGCTGATGTCCGATGGCGTGCAAGGTTTGATCAGCGCCGACCTTGACCTTACCGCGATGCGTCGCCAGGCGTTCAAAGAGGGCATGCGCAGTTTGCGCTTGTCCGGCGCACAGAAAGTCTCGGCGGGGCTGACCACACTTGAAGAAGTGCTACGCGTGACGCCGCAGAGCGAACAGCGCTGAGGTCGTCTGGAGCGCGGCTCGCGGTGTGAGATCCGATTTAGGCTCGCAAACCCAATCCCGATGGGAGCGAATTCATTCGCGAATGCGTCATGTCAGGCGACGGAAGTGTTGAATCTGCCGGCCCTTTCCCGAATAAATTCGGTCCCACAGTTTTTGCATAAGCTTGAGATGCTACCAACCTGTGGGAGCTGAGCTTGCTCGCGATGGACGATGACGCGGTATGGCCATGAAACCGCGTCGCCAGTATCGCGGGCAAGCCCGGCTCCCACAGGGATTTGCGATCCACCTGAGATGGTTATCTCTGGGAGATCCTATGTTGGCCTGCAAGGGGTGATCCCGGTGGGAGCGAATTCATTCGCGAAGAGGGCGGTACATCCGCAGGCTATTTATCTCCTGAAATACCGCCTTCCCGAATAAATTCGGTCCCGCTGGATAGCGCCGCTCTTAAGAAATCACTCATATCCAGAACCAATATTCCTTTGAATCATTGGCTTTCTGTAGCCAAAGTCTGACTAAATAGCCCCCTGATAAACGTTCGTAACCAACAGGGAAATGTTATGCAACTAGGCAGTGTGGTTTTACTCTTCGTTGCGCTGGCGATCGCCATCGTATTCATGGGCTTCAAGGTTGTGCCGCAGGGCTACCAATGGACGGTCGAGCGCTTTGGTCGATACACCACAACCCTCAAGCCGGGTCTGAACATCATCGTGCCGGTGATGGATCGCATCGGACGCAAAATCAATGTCATGGAAAGCGTGCTCGACATCCCGCCTCAGGAAGTCATCACGGCTGACAACGCGACGGTACAGATCGACGCTGTGTGTTTCTTCCAGGTCGTGAACACCGCGCAGGCGGCCTACGAGGTGAACAACCTCGAGCATGCCATTCGCAATCTTCTGCAAACCAACATCCGTACCGTGCTCGGCTCCATGGAGCTGGACGCAATGCTCAGCCAGCGTGACAACATCAACGAGCGCCTGCTGCGTACCGTGGATGAAGCGACGGCCCCGTGGGGCATCAAGATCACCCGTATCGAAATCAAGGACATCAGCCCGCCTGACGACCTGATGGCGGCGATGAGTGGTCAGATGAAGGCCGAGCGGATCAAGCGCGCGCAAATCCTCGAAGCCGAGGGTCTGCGAGCGGCGGCGATTCTGACTGCCGAAGGCAAGAAGCAGGCGCAGATTCTTGAGGCTGAAGGTGGTCGTCAGGCCGCTTTCCTCGAATCTGAAGCGCGTGAGCGTCAGGCCGAAGCAGAAGCACGCGCCACCCAGGTGGTGTCCGAGGCCATTGCCAGCGGCAATGTCCAGGCGGTCAATTACTTCGTTGCGCAAAAGTACATCGATGCACTGGGCAAACTGGCTTCAGCCAACAACAGCAAAGTTATCCTCATGCCTCTTGAAGCCAGTCAGGTCATTGGCGCTGTGGGCGGTATCGGCGAAATCGTCAAAGCTACCTTCGACAGCAAGAAGTCCTGAGGCACGCCCTATGGAATACCTGCAAAACCTGTCGTTCTGGGACTGGCTTGGGCTGGGCACCATCTTGCTGATTCTCGAAGTATTCGGCGCGGGCGGCTATCTGCTGTGGATGGGCGTGGCGGCTGCAGCGGTAGGGGTCATGACATTCATCATTCCAGGGATGATCTGGACTTTTCAGTTCCTGCTGTTTGCGGTGACCTCGGTGCTGACCGCGTTGTATTGGTGGCGACGTCAGCGCACGGTGAACCGACCCTCGGATCAGCCCGGTCTGAACATGCGCGGCCAGGAACTGATCGGTCGCGTGTTTACCGTTCAGAACGAGATTGTCGATGGGCGGGGCAAGATCAAGGTTGGCGACAGCGTCTGGCTGGTGAACGGGCCTGATACCCCGGTCGGTAGTCAGGTACGGGTGATCGGCCAGGATGGGGCGATATTGCGGGTTGAGGCGCTTTGAATAACACCTGACCCCTGTAGGAGCGCGCTTGCCCGCGATAGCGTTGAGTCAGGCACCGGTGTGCTATCTGGAAGACTGCTATCGCGGGCAAGCGCGCTCCAGGTGTCGTCGCATCCACCACGGAACTACCGCATCACTCCCGCTATCCAAGAGTTTCAGAACAATCACTGTTGGAGTACCTCATCATGCGTCTCAAGCTCGCTGTCGCCACGTTTGCTCTGCTTTCTCTCCCGGTTGGTTCAGCAATGGCTGACGCTGGGTTCTGGCGTGATGTCATTTCTTCTGGCGCCACTACCGGCTCCACTTACCTGACCTTCAAGGATCACAAACTGATCGTTGCTGCTCAAGACGACGCAGGCAGCTTTGTTGCCAGCGACGGCGGTATCCGTGGTCCTTTCCTGGAAGCTGCCATCCAGCAGGTTCGCAGCGAGAACCCAGGCCTGAATGCTTCGGACATGGATCTGGCCAACGCCATCCTGGCCAAGAATCTGGTTGCTGAAAACCAGTAATTTAGAGATAAAAAAATGCCGCTCATTGAGCGGCATTTTTTATGGCTGGCCGTTCGGCTTACTCGCCGATAGCTGCCTTGTAGCCTTCAGCGTCCAGCAGTTTCGCCAGATCAGCATCGGCAGCACTTGGCTTGATTTTGAAAATCCATGCGCCGTAAGAGTCGTTGTTCAACGATTCTGGCGCGTCGCCCAGTGCTTCGTTGACTTCCACGACTTCGCCAGCAATCGGCGAATAGATATCGGAAGCGGCTTTCACCGATTCAACGACACCCGCAGCATCACCAGCGGCGAAGACTTTGCCGATTTCCGGCAGTTCAACGAACACCACGTCGCCCAGTGCTTCCTGAGCATGGTCAGAAATGCCCACGACAATCAGGTCACCTTCTTTCTTTGCCCATTCGTGGCTTTCAGCAAAACGCAGTTCGGCGGGGATATTGCTCATTTAGTCATCCTCAACATCGGGTCAGCGGTAAACCCGCCAGGAAAATTCAGATCAGGGCTTTGCCATGACGTACAAACGCGGGCTTCACCACGCGAACCGGGTACCATTTGCCGCGAATTTCGACTTCGGCACGGTCAGCAGTGGCCATTGGCACGCGTGCCAAGGCAATCGACTTGCTCAGCGTAGGAGAGAAACTACCACTGGTGATCTCTCCTTCGCCAATTTCTGCGATGCGCACCACTTGATGAGCGCGCAAAACGCCGCGCTCTTCCAGCACCAGACCAACCAGTTTGGAGCCAATGCCCCGTGCGCGCTCGGCTTCCAGAGCGGCACGGCCGATGAACTTGCGGGAGGCAGGCTCCCACGCAATAGTCCAGGCCATGTTAGCTACCAGAGGCGTGACTTGCTCGTCGATGTCCTGCCCATACAGGTTCATGCCTGCTTCAAGACGCAGGGTATCTCGTGCGCCCAGACCGATTGGAGAAATACCAGCGCCCACCAGATCGTTGAAGAAGCCAGGTGCCTGTTCAGACGGCAGAATGATTTCCAGGCCGTCTTCGCCGGTGTAGCCGGTACGTGCGATAAACCAGTTGGCGTCTACGCGCCCTTCAAACGGCTTGAGCTGGCGGATCAGTTCAGCACGGGAGGCGGTGACCAGCTCGGCAATTCTGGCGCGGGCGTGGGGTCCCTGAATGGCCAGCATCGACAGATCATTACGTTTGTTCAGTTGCACATCGAAGTCATTCAGATGCACAAACATCCAGGCGAGATCTTTGTCGCCGGTAGCCGCGTTGACCACCAGACGATAACCGCTGTCAGTGAGGTAAACGATCATGTCGTCAATAACCCCGCCGTCGTTGTCGAGCATCGCGCTGTATAGCGCTTGCCCCACATCCTTCAACCGGTCGACATCATTGGCGAGCAAATACTGCAGCCAGGTTTTTGCCTGACTGCCGGTTACATCGATCACATGCATGTGTGAGACGTCGAACACACCGCAATCCCGGCGCACCTGATGGTGCTCCTCGACCTGCGATCCATAATGCAACGGCATGTCCCAACCACCAAAATCGACCATCTTCGCGCCCAGGGCGAGATGCAGGTCAAAAAGCGGCGTGCGCTGTCCCATGGGTTTCTCCTTCCGGGCGTGGCGAAGGTGCGGACAGGCAAAAACGCTGACATGCCCCCTGTGTTTCGGGGTTTGGAGCAGATAGCAACATGTCGAACAGTCTGACAGACCACACCGATTGCGGCGCATTGTAGCCGCAAGGCTGTAGACCCGCACCTAACGAAATTGGCGGGCCGAGCGTCGGATCAAACCGATGACTGGCAACAGGCCAACCATGACCAGCGTCAGGGCGGGCAGGGCGGCGCGGGCCCATTCGCCCTCGCTGGTCATCTCGAAGATGCGCACCGCCAGCGTGTCCCAGCCGAACGGGCGCATCAGCAGGGTGGCGGGCATTTCCTTGAGCACATCGACGAACACCAGCAACGCTGCACTGAGTGCGCCAGGGACCAGCAGCGGTAGATACACCTTGAAAAACAATCGTGGCCCACTGACACCCAGACTGCGTGCTGCTTCCGGGAGGGAAGGGCGGATGCGTGACAGGCTGTTTTCAAGCGGCCCGTAGGCTACGGCAATGAAACGCACCAGATAAGCCAGCAGCAACGCAGCCAGACTGCCCAGTAGCAAAGGCTTGCCTGCACCGCCCAGCCAGCCGGAAACCGGAATGACCAGCACGCGATCCAGATAACTGAACGCCAGCATGATAGAAACGGCCAACACTGAACCTGGCAGTGCATAGCCCAGATTGGCCAAGCCAACCCCGGAGTTGATCGCTGGGGTCGGTGCCAGACGGCGGGCAAACGCCAACACAAGTGCCACGCTTACGGTAATCAGCGCGGCGATGCCGCCCAGATACAAGGTGTGCAGGATCAGCCCGGTATAACGCTCATCCAGATCAAAGCGCCCGCGTTGCCAGACCCAGACAGTAAGTTGCAACAGCGGGACCGCGAAGGCGCAGATGAACACCAGCCCGCACCAGCAACTGGCAGCCGCCGCTTTGAGTCCGCGAAGGTGGTAAAGCGCCTTGACCCGAGGCCTTTCGTTGGTCGCCCGGCTCGCACCTCTGGCTCGGCGTTCGCCGTAGAGCACGATCATCACCGCCAGCAGCAACAGGCTGGCCAGTTGCGCTGCGCTGGAGAGGCTGAAGAAGCCGTACCACGTTTTATAAATCGCGGTGGTGAAGGTATCGAAGTTGAACACCGACACCGCGCCGAAATCGGCGAGGGTTTCCATCAGTGCCAATGCCACACCCGCACCAATGGCCGGACGTGCCATGGGCAATGCGACGCGCCAGAACGCTTGCCAAGGTGTTTGGCCAAGCACTCTGGCGGCCTCCATCAAGCCTTTGCCCTGGGCAAGAAACGCTGTGCGCGCGAGCAGATAGACGTACGGGTAGAACACCAACACCAGCACGATGATCACGCCGCCGGTGGAGCGTACGCGTGGCAGTCGCAACCCGGTGCCGAACCACTCGCGAAGCAAAGTCTGCACGGGGCCTGCAAAATCCAGCAGCCCGACGAACACAAACGCCAGCACATAGGCGGGAATCGCAAACGGCAGCATCAACGCCCAATCCAGCCAGCGCCGACCGGGGAATTCGCACAGGCTGGTAAGCCACGCCAGACTGACGCCCAGCAGCGTGACCCCGATGCCCACTCCCAACACCAGTGTCAGCGTATTGCCCAGCAGGCGTGGCATCTGGGTTTCCCAGAGGTGGGACCAGATCTGCATGTCGATGGTTTGCCAGGAAAGCAGCAAGACGCTGAGTGGCAGTAGCACCAATGCAGCGATGGCGAAGACCAGTGGATACCAGCGGCGTTGGGCGGGATGGGCCAAGGGATGGACCTTAAAAGCATGGTTACGACATGGGCCTGTAGGAGCGCGCTTGCCCGCGATAGCTATCTTTCTGTCGAAAACTCTTCGGCTGAATAAACGCTATCGCGGGCAAGCGCGCTCCTACATCGGCAGGCGTCAGGCTGCGATCAATTCCAGCCCACCCGATCCATCATGCGGATCGCTTCGGCCTGGCGCTTGCCCGCAATTTCGACCGGAATGGTATCAGCCTTGAACTGACCCCAGCTCGCGACTTCTTCGGATGGGGCGACTTTCGGGTTGGCCGGGAATTCCTGATTGGTGCCCGCGAAGATCGCCTGTGCTTCAGGACCAGTCATCCACTCGACCATGGCCTTGGCGGCTTCCGGGTGCGGAGCATATTTGGTCAGGCCGATACCGGACAAGTTCACGTGTACGCCGCGGTCTGACTGGTTCGGCCAGAACAGCTTCACTGCCAGATCAGGATTTTCCTTGTGCAGTCGGCCATAGTAGTAAGTATTGACGATGCCGACATCGCACTGACCGGCGTTAATCGCTTCCAGCACCGCGATGTCGTCAGAGAACACGTCGGTGGACAAGTTGTTCACCCAGCCCTTGAGGATCTTCTCGGAGGCCTCGGCACCATGGGTTTCAATCAGCGTGGCAGTCAGCGACTGGTTGTAAACCTTTTTAGCTGTGCGCAGGCACAGACGACCCTCCCAGTCCTTGCCAGCCAGGGCTTCGTAGGTCGTCAGCTCTTCGGGCTTAACACGATCAGTTGAATAGGCGATGGTCCGGGCGCGCAGGCTCAGGCCGGTCCAGCTGTGGGTCGACGAGCGATACTGCGCAGGAATGTTGGCGTCGATCACCGGAGAGGTGAACGGCTGCAGAATGCCCATCTGCTCGGCTTGCCAGAGATTACCCGCATCGACGGTGAGCAGCAGGTCGGCAGTGGCGTTTTCGCCCTCGGCCTTGATGCGCTGCATCAGCGGCGCTTCCTTGTCGGTGATGAATTTGACCTTTACGCCGGTTTTGGCGGTATACGCATCAAACACCGGCTTGATCAGCTCATCAATCCGGGATGAGTAAACCACTACCTCATCGGCAGCCTGTGCGGTGCTGCCGAGCACTGTCAGTGTCAAAGCAGCCAGAAGACGCTTGCTTGCCTGCATGGAGAGGTCTCGCGTTCGCAAAATGAGGCGAAATGGTAGTGAATCCCATTTGCCAAGTCTGGATAGACGAGTAACAGAATGTTGCGAGGTAGAAGCTCAGATATTTGTGGGTGGTTCTATGTAGGCCTGCAAACACATTCCCTGTGGGAGCCGGGCTTGCCCGCGACGAACGATGACGCGATATGTCTGTTGCACCGAGGTGTTTGTATCGCGGGCAAGCCCGGCTCCCACATTACCAAGACATTGGGCTTACAACCGCGCCAAATCCGGCAAGTCCCCACTCAACCCCAGCGCCTGGCGCACAAAGGTCGCCTTGGCTTCCGGCATCTGATTAACCATTTTCAGCCCTGTATTGCGCAGCCAGCGCAGCGGCAACTGGTCGGCTTGAAACAGCCGCTCGAAACCTTCCATAGCGGCCATCAGCGCCAGATTGTGAGGCATGCGTCGCCGCTCGAAGCGGCTCAGCACGCGCACATCAGCCAGTCGCTCGCCACGCTCATTGGCATGCAACAACACTTCAGCCAGTACCGCCGCGTCAAGGAAGCCCAGATTCACCCCTTGGCCGGCCAGCGGGTGGATGGTGTGGGCGGCATCGCCGATCAAGGCCAGACCTTCAGCGACATAACGCTTGGCGTGGCGCTGACGCAGTGGCACGCACACCCGAGGGTCGACGGCCAGCACAGGACCCAGACGGCCTTCGAAGGCCTGTTCAAGCTCGCGACAGAACGCATCATCGTCCAGAGCCGTCAACCGCTCGGCTTCTTTTGGGGTGACTGACCAGACAATGGAGCACCAATGCTCGCCTTCACGCTGCAACGGCAGGAACGCCAGTGGGCCATTGTCGGTAAACCGCTGCCAGGCCGTTTTGCGATGCGGGTTGCTGGTACGCACGCTGGTCACGATAGCGTGATGCTGGTAATCCCATTCCCGGGTTTGAGTACCGGTCAGACGCCGAACCGCAGAGTTGGCACCGTCAGCGGCAATGACCAGCGGCGCACGCAGCAGACGACCGTCAGCCAGTGTCAGCAGCCAGTCATCCCCGGAGCGCCGCATTTGCTCCAGTCGCGCGTTGGCCAGCAGGCCGATATCGCAGTCGTGCAGACGGTCCAGCAGGGCGTCCTGAACAACGCGGTTTTCCACGATATGCCCGAGCACGTCGGCGTGGACGCTGGCTGCCGAGAAGTGAATCTGCCCCGTGCCGCTGCCATCCCAGACCTGCATTTCGCCGTAAGGGCTGGTGCGCCGACTGGCGATGCCTTCCCACGCGCCCAGGCGCTGCAGAATCCGTTGGCTGGCCGCGGACAACGCGCTGACCCGGGGTTCGAACATCGCCTGAGCGTCAAATGGCTTGACGCTCAGCGGACCGCCATCGACCACGATAACGTTCAAGCCGCTGCCCTGTAGAGCCAGTGCCAAAGCGCTGCCGACCATTCCGGCCCCGACAATCAGGAGATCTGCGCGGATTTCCATGCTTTAAATCGTTCCCGCTGATGGCGTAAGCCGGTGAGTGATAAAACGTAAATCAAACATTGGGACGAGTCCCCAGGCCCATGGCCTGACGCGCGAACCAGCGCTTGGCCGGAGGCAACAGATCAAGGCCCAGCAAACCGATGTTACGACCCGCTGCGATAAGAGGCTCATTACTGCCAAACAGGCGCGTGACCTGATCGGAAAATCCGACCGTGAGCTGTTGATCCAGTCGCTGCTGCTCGCGATACAGCTGCAACGTTGGCAGGTCACCCGGCAGCGTATCGCTGGCCAGTAGCGTCTGCGCCAATGCGTGTGCATCCCGCAGCGACAGATTGAAACCCTGACCGGCAATCGGGTGCAGGCTGTGCGCAGCGTTACCCAGTACGACCAGATGTGAGCGGACTTGTTCTTCCGCTTCGATGAGGTTCAGCGGATACACATGCCGCACCCCGACCTGTTGAAGCGTGCCGAGGCGATAGCCGAACACGCTCTGCAGTTCGTTGAGAAAACTGCGGTCGTCCAGTTCGAGCAAGCGTTGAGTATCCGAACCCTTACGCGTCCAGACCAGCGCACAACGGTTTTCCGGCAGCGGCAACAGCGCCATTGGCCCTTCATCGGTGAAGCGTTCGAACGCCTGACCGCAATGGGCTTCGCTCGGCGTGATGTTGGCGATCAGTGCGCTCTGATTGTAAGGGCGCTGACGAACTCCGATACCCAGTTGTTCGCGCAGGCTCGAACGGCCACCGTCGGCTAGAACCGCCAGATCACATTCCAGTTCGGTTTCGTCGTCAAGCAACAGGCGATAGCCATCCGGCAACGCCTGCATGTGTTTGACTTCGGCCGGGACGCGCCAACTGACCACGTCTTTGTCCAGGCCCTGCCAGAGGCATTGGCCCAGCCAGGCGTTTTCCACCACATAACCCAGCGCGGGTACGCCTTCTTCCATCGCCGACAGGCGCGCAGACCCGAATCGACCACGGTCAGACACTTGAATCTGCAGGATCGGCTCGGCGCGGCGGGCGATGGCTTGCCACAGGCCAAGGCGCTCGTAGATTTGTCGAGCACCGAAGGACAACGCCGAAGAACGGGCGTCGTAGCTCGGCTGATACGTGTCACCAGGGGCGAACTGTTCGATCAACACGATCTTCCAGCCGCGCTCTTTCGCACCGGCCTGTAAAGCCATCGCGAGGCTGGCACCGACCAGGCCGCCGCCAACGATTGCCAGATTGAAACGGCTCATGCAGCAAATTCCGGTTGATTGCGGGCTGCTGCCATCAATGCCTCGATTTCCGTGACGGTTTTGGGTACGTCACCGGTAAGAATTTCACAGCCTTTTTTGGTCACCACGACGTCATCCTCGATTCTTATACCGATACCGCGCCATTTCTTCGCAACCTGCTGATTGTCAGGGGCGACATAGATACCCGGCTCGACCGTCAGGGTCATGCCGACTTCCAGTACCCGCCATTCGCCGCCGACCTTGTAGTCGCCGACGTCATGTACATCCATCCCCAGCCAATGCCCTGCGCGGTGCATGTAAAAAGCCTTGTAGGCTTCGTTGGCGATCAGCTCATCCACATCGCCTTGCAACAAGCCCAGTTCCACCAGACCTTCGGTAATGACCTGGACAGTTGCTTCGTGTGCCTGATTCCAGTGTTTATCCGGGCCAATGGCCGCAAACGCAGCTTCCTGAGATTTGAGCACCAGCTCATAAATTGCTTTCTGCTCAGGAGAAAACTTGCCGCTGACCGGGAAGGTCCGGGAGATATCGCTGGCGTAACAGTCAATCTCGCAACCCGCGTCGATCATCACCAGATCGCCATCCTTGAGCAGCGCATCGTTTTCCTGGTAATGCAGGATGCAGGCGTTGCGGCCCGAAGCAACGATAGAGCCGTAGGCAGGCATCTTCGCGCCGCCTTTACGGAATTCATAATCCAGCTCGGCTTCGAGGCTGAACTCATGCAACCCGGGGCGACAGGCTTGCATCGCACGAACGTGAGCGCGGGCAGAAATCCTCGCAGCTTCACGCATCACTTTGATTTCTGCCGCCGATTTATACAGACGCATGTCGTGGAGCAGGTGATCCAGGGCAACGAATTCGTTTGGCGGCTGAGCGCCCAGATGGGCTTTGGAGCGGATCGCATTGATCCACTCCATCAGGTGCCGATCAAACTCCGCGTTGCTGCCCATGGCCGAGTAAACCCGGTCACGGCCTTCGATGAGGCCGGGAAGGATATCGTCGATATCGTTGATCGGAAACGCGTCGTCAGCGCCGAAGTCGCGGATGGCTCCCTCCTGCCCGGCGCGTAGCCCGTCCCACAGTTCACGCTGAGGATTGCGCTCGCGACAGAACAGCACGTACTCGCCATGTTCACGGCCGGGTATCAACACCACCACCGCTTCAGGTTCCGGGAAGCCGCTCAGGTACTGGAAGTCGCTGTCCTGACGATACACATGTTCGACGTCGCGATTACGTATCGCCACGGCGGCAGCGGGCAGAATAGCGATGCTGTTGGGTTCCATCTGCGCCATCAAAGCCTTGCGTCGACGAGCGTATTCCGACTTTGGGATGTGGATCATAGGCAGGCAGGTTCCCTTTTTAAGCGCCGCGACCATCGTCCGGATGGGCGATGGTCGCGAAAGCGGCGATGAAGGATCAATGCAACGAAGGTTTTGGCTCGGCAGGCTTAGTGGCTTTGTTCAGCTCGGTAAACAACAGCAGCGGTGCGACGCGCAGGTATTCCATGACCTCCATGTAATCGCTTTCGCCGTCGTCGGACTCTTCCAGCGCGTCCTGCACCTGAGCGATGGCCGCCAGATCCTGCAATACTTCCATGGCTTCGGCACTCAAGGCAGTGTCTCCGGCAGTCAGACCAAAACCGGTGAGGAAGCCCTGACACCACTGGCCCAGCGCGATGGCGCGCTCGGCAAGCGGCTCGTCGTCACTCGGGAGCAGTAGAACAACGGTCATGTCGTCACTGGTGAGTTCGCCTTTGACCATTTCCTGCAAGCCGATAAGGGCCTGGCGAACATTGTCTTCGGGGACGGACTCAAGCAACTCTGCCGCGTCGTTCAACCAGTCACCGGAATCGAAGCCGGAACCGGCGCAACTGCGGCCCAGCAACAAGCCGTGCAGTTCAGCGGGAGAGACAGGATGACCGCTGCTGCTGAGCAGGGTGGCGAATGCTTTGTACGGGGAATTCTGAATGGGCATGGGTAGCTAGTCGCCAATCGGCTCAGTGTCTAGAATGAAGGCTTGTATCCTAGACTATCCGGGCCACAAGATCATCTACACGGCCGTACGCGGCGCTTCAGAGGCCGTGGCGTAAAGCCAGCTCCTGTGCCACTCATCAGAAAGTATTCAGTGGGAACCAATGGAAGACACCGACCTGCAAGCGCTGATGGCCCGACTGGAATTACTGATCACTCGAGTCGAGCAACTAAAACGCCAAAACGGACTCCTATTAGCTCAGGAAAAGTCGTGGCGCGAAGAACGCGCTCATTTGATTGAAAAAAACGAAATCGCCCGGCAGAAGGTCGAGACAATGATTTCGCGCCTCAAGGCCCTGGAGCAAGACTCATGAGCAATGGCAACAGCGTCACCGTACAGATCCTCGACAAAGAATATTCGATCATCTGCCCTCAGGAAGAGCGCACCAATCTGGTCAGCGCCGCGCGTTATCTGGATGGCAAGATGCGTGAAATCCGTAGCAGCGGCAAAGTAATCGGTGCCGACCGGATCGCAGTGATGGCCGCGTTGAACATTACTCACGATTTGCTGCATAAGCAGGATTTGCCCGACCTGCAGGCCAGTGGCTCAACTCGCGAACAGGTCCGCGACCTGCTGGATCGCGTTGATCTGGTGCTTGCCACAGACTCCGATTTGCCTCCGGATGCGCCTCGGGGCTGAAATTTCTCACAAGTTTCGGTATACTTGCGCCGCTCCCTGGAGTGCTTGCCAGTCGGTCATGTCCCTGAGCCGATACGCACAACCACGGGGGTTGCACGTTGGGGTTGGTGTGCATGTCCGCTCGACGGAAAGCCTTAAAACCTCCTGCAATCTCCACCTTGAACTTTCGGGTTCAAGGGCTACACCGACAGCGGTTCGTCGGGGAGTCTCAATTCTGAGTGTTGCCGGTTTCATTCGACAACACTGTCCACGAGGTCGTCGCCCTGGCGTCCTCGATCCTGGTTCAACCGTGATGGATCAGTCTGCATGTCCCGCCGCTCATGACCAGTGACGCACCGCTCACACGCCAGCAATTGCGCCGACAATTACGTCAGGCTCGCCGCGCCTTGAGCGCCAGTGAACAGCGCGAAGCGGCACGCGGCATTTATCGGCAACTGGCTCAACATCCCCTGTTTCGTCGCGCCAGGCACATCTCGCTTTACCTGCCCATGGATGGCGAGATTGATCCGCGGCTATTACTGCGCGCCGCACAGAAACGCGGCAAAGCCACTTATCTTCCTGTGCTCAGCGCCTGGCCTAGAACCAAGATGGTGTTCCAGCGGGTCAAGCCCGGGGAGAAACTCAAACCCAACCGCTTCCGCATTCCAGAGCCGCGTATCAATCCGGCGAAACAGCGCAAAATCTGGGCGCTGGATTTGATCCTGATGCCGTTGGTAGGTTTTGATGATGAAGGCGGGCGCTTGGGTATGGGCGGCGGCTTCTACGATCGCAGTCTGGCGTATCGCTCACGCATAAAAGCCTGGCAAAAGCCTGTATTGCTTGGGCTTGCCCATGAGTGTCAGAAGGTTGAGCGTCTGGCGCAAGCCAGTTGGGATGTGCCGTTGGATGGCACAGTGTCGGATAAGCGCTGGTATCTGGTTTGAGATCCGGGCTTTCGAACTGTAGGAGCGCGCTTGCCCGCGATAGCGTCAGGTCAGGCAATGAATATTTTGTTTGGAAATACGCATCGCGGGCAAGCGCGCTCCTATGGGGATCACGGCAAGTTAGTGTCGCGAAGGATACTTCTGCTGCTGTTGAGTGATCTCGACCGGTGCATCAGTCTTGCTGGCCCATAAACTTTGCGCATAACCCGTAGTGACGACACCCAAGCCGAACAAAATAACCAAAATCCAAAGTAAATCCGGCTTGCGTTTCATTGACTGCCCTCCTTAGGCAAATCAATACGATGTCAGCATCGGTTTTTTGTATAGGCCGTGCAGCAGCGTGGAGCTTAAAATCCCGGCATTTTGCGACAACACGTGCTCACACGCAAACGTTGACGCCAGCCGACTGTCGGTTTGTCATGAAACTGTCTGACAACTTGTCCGCGGCACATTTCAGGAGCAACAAATATGGCCTACTGGCTGATGAAATCAGAGCCCGATGAGCTCTCTATCACTGACCTTAAAAAGCTTGGCACCGCGCGCTGGGACGGTATTCGCAACTATCAGGCGCGTAATTTTCTACGTGACATGGCGGTTGGCGACGAATTTTTCTTTTACCACTCCAGTTGCCCGGAGCCCGGTATTGCCGGGATTGCGCGCATCACCCAGGCAGCGTATCCGGATCCGACTGCGCTGGATCCGAAGAGTCACTATTTCGATGCCAAGGCCACTGCTGACAAAAATCAGTGGAGCGCAGTCGATGTGGCTTTCGTTGAAGCCTTCCCGAATGTGCTCAGCCTGGGTTATTTGAAGCAGCAAAGCGCGCTGGAGGAGTTACCACTGGTGCAGAAGGGCACTCGCCTGTCCGTCATGCCAGTGACCGCCGAACAGTGGGCGGCGATCCTGGCATTGCGTTAACCGTTACTGAACGATGAAGTTGTTGAACAACAAATCTTCAACGATCGGCTTGCCTTCTTCGTCATTCATGACTTGCTGAACCTGCTTGAGCGCTTCCTGACGCAGCTTCTCTTTGGCTTCGGCACTGGTCATGGTGTCGACGGTCTGCTGAGTAAACAGCGCCACCAACTGGTTGCGGATCAACGGATCGTTACGCTTTACCGCAGCCTGTGCTTCCGGACCGGTCACTCGCAGAGCGATATCGGCCTTGAAGACGCGTAGCTTCGGGCCGCCATCCAGTGCGTAATTGCCCACGAAAGGTGGTGTCAGGGATACATAGGCAACCTTGGGCGCCTCACCTTCTTTGGCCGCTTCTTCATTCGCCAGCGCCATGGTTGGCAACGACAAGGCCAACAACATCAAGATCCACGCTTTCACAGTCCACTCCTTTATCCGGTTTGCCGCCTAGCTTACTTGAGCTTATGCATGAGTATCAGGGCGGATCATGCTCATTGACCCGAAAATCTACATACCTGAACGTATCGGCCACAAATCCAAAAGGAATAGTCTGATGAAAGCCTTGCTGTGCAAAGCGTTCGGCCCCGCCGAAACCCTCGTCCTTGAAGACATCGCCAGCCCGCAAATCAAGAAGAACGAAATCCTGCTGGATGTGCATGCCGCCGGGGTCAACTTTCCCGATACGTTGATCATCGAAGGCAAGTACCAATTCAAACCGCCATTTCCCTTTTCCCCAGGTGGAGAGGCGGCAGGTGTTGTCGCTGCGGTTGGCGAAAAAGTCAGCCATCTCAAAGTCGGCGACCGAGTGATGGCTCTCACCGGCTGGGGCGGCTTTGCCGAGCAAGTCGCCGTACCCGCATACAACGTATTACCCATGCCGCCCGCCATGGACTTCAATACCGCCGCCGCTTTCAGCATGACCTACGGCACCTCCATGCACGCGCTTAAACAACGCGCCAACCTGCAAGCCGGCGAAACCTTGCTAGTGCTCGGGGCTTCGGGGGGCGTCGGTCTGGCCGCTGTTGAAATCGGCAAAGCCATGGGCGCCCACGTTATCGCCGCCGCCAGCTCTGCGGAAAAACTCGCCGTTGCCAAACAGGCTGGCGCAGACGAACTGATCAACTACAGCGAAGCCAATCTGAAAGAGGAAATCAAACGCCTCACCAACGGCCACGGTGTCGATGTCATCTACGATCCGGTCGGCGGCGACCTCTTCGACCAGGCCATCCGCTCCATCGCCTGGAACGGCCGCCTGCTGGTCGTCGGCTTCGCCAGCGGCCGCATTCCCGAACTGCCGGTCAACCTCGCACTGTTGAAAGGTGCTGCCGTGATCGGCGTGTTCTGGGGATCATTTGCGCAACGTCAGCCGGAAGATAACGTCGCGAACTTTCAGCAATTGTTTGGTTGGTATGCGCAGGGCAAGTTGAAGCCGTTGGTATCGAAGGTTTATCCGCTGGAAGAGGCGGGGCTGGCGATTAATTCGTTGGGGGAGAGGCGGGCAGTTGGGAAGGTGGTTGTTGGTATTAGGTGAAACGATTCTGCTTGGTAATTTAGCGGCATGTTCGTAAAGCAACACGCGACGCTCCATGTTTCCTGCAAATTCTTGCGTAATAAGCAGTGCTTTTTTCTGTAATGAAAATGTAATATTCGCTTTCGCGCAGAAAAATAAAAAATGGAGTGTCTCGATGTTTGGTTTCTTCCGTCCCGCCGCACATCAGGCGCCCCTGCCTGAAGAAAAGGTCGACAGTACCTACCGACGTCTGCGCTGGCAGATTTTCGCGGGTATCTTTATCGGCTACGCCGGTTACTACCTGCTTCGTAAAAACTTCTCGTTGGCGATGCCTTATCTGATAGATGAGGGCTACACCCGTGGACAGCTGGGCGTGGCCATGTCGGCCATTGCAATTGCCTACGGCTTGTCCAAGTTCCTGATGGGCATCGTTTCCGACCGTTCCAACCCTCGATATTTCCTGCCTTTCGGTTTGCTGGTGTCGGCGGGCGTGATGTTCATATTCGGCTTCGCGCCCTGGGCGACGTCCAGCGTGACGATCATGTTCATTCTGTTGTTCATCAACGGCTGGGCGCAGGGCATGGGCTGGCCGCCAAGCGGACGGACCATGGTGCACTGGTGGTCGCAGAAAGAGCGCGGCGGTGTGGTGTCGGTGTGGAACGTGGCGCACAACGTGGGGGGTGGTCTGATTGGTCCGCTGTTCCTGTTGGGCCTAGGCTGGACCAACGACTGGCACGCAGCATTCTACGTGCCTGCCGCGGTGGCGTTGCTGGTTGCAGTGTTTGCTTTCGCGACCATGCGTGACACTCCGCAATCGGTTGGTTTGCCACCCATCGAGCATTACAAGAACGACTATCCGGAAGGCTACGATGCCAGCCACGAAGAAGAATTTTCGGCCAAGGAAATCTTCGTCAAATACGTGCTGCGCAACAAAATGCTGTGGTACATCGCCTTGGCTAACGTGTTCGTTTATCTGCTGCGCTATGGGGTGCTGGACTGGGCGCCGACCTACCTGAAAGAAGCCAAGCACTTTACGGTCGACAAGACTTCCTGGGCTTACTTCCTTTATGAGTGGGCGGGTATTCCGGGCACGCTGCTGTGCGGCTGGATGTCGGACAAGATCTTCAAAGGCAACCGCGGCCTGACGGGCGTGGTATTCATGGTTCTGGTGACCGTTGCGACACTGGTTTACTGGCTGAATCCGCCGGGTAATCCGACCGTCGATATGATCGCGCTGGTCTCCATCGGCTTCCTGATCTACGGCCCGGTCATGTTGATCGGCTTGCAGGCACTGGAGCTGGTACCAAAAAAAGCAGCGGGTACAGCGGCAGGCTTTACGGGTCTGTTCGGTTACCTGGGTGGCTCGGTCGCCGCCAGTGCTGCGATGGGCTATACCGTTGACCACTTCGGTTGGGATGGCGGGTTTGTCTTGCTGATCGGTGCTTGCGTGCTGTCTATCGTCTTCTTGCTGCCGACGTTGTGGCATAAGCAGGTGGCGAGTACGAGTCGCTAAGGCGACGGCTGGATATCGCCCGTAGGATCCACTGAATGTAGTGGAACCTGTGGGAGCAGGGCTTGCCCGCGATAGAGGCGACGCGATCTAAAGTGAACCGCGTCCAACCTTATCGCGGGCAAGCCCGGCTCCCACATTCCCCACGGCAGGTTCGGTGTTTGTCACACCCCCTGCTCCTCAACCCAGCACCGCTTCAACCGGGCCTCCAGATTCAGATCCGGCATGGCGTGGCTGCGCAGCGCATTGGCGGTTTGTTCGACGTAGTCGCGCGTGGTGCCGTAGCGGCCGCTAGCGCTGGCCAGCACCTGACTGAGTACGCTGTCCGGCAAATTGCCTGCGTAACTGGGTAGATGTCGCTCTAGCACAAATCCGAGCGCTTGAACCCGTCGGCCGTCAGCAAGGCGGCAACTGAGCCAATGTGGGCGGTAGGAAGGGAAGGGCATTTCTCGCTGCCACAGGGCAAGCAGCGATTCTTCAAGATTGTCTTCCGGCAAGCGGTAAGCAAAGCCGCTGCATGAGCCGCCGCGATCCAGGCCAAACACCAGGCCGGGCATTTCCGGTGTTCCCCGATGCTCGTGCGACCACAGGTACAAACCGCGATGGTAACCATGAATACGCCCGCGTTGGCGCTCCACAGCTGTGCACTCGGGCCGCCAGATTAATGACCCGTATGCGAACAGCCACACGGGTCCACCTTCATGGCGCTGCATGGTTTTTTTCATCGAAAGCATCAATTGCTCGCGGGTCAGTTGCGGACCCAGATCGATGATGGGTGGATACGTCAGCCCCAGACCGTCGTGAACGGCCGCTGACAAGCTGTTGATTTGATTCTCCATTCGGGCTCCCCTGGCCTGTACGCTGCCAGTTGTAGCGGATCTGAGTGAGTGACGCGCTGCAACGCGAGCTTGGATAAATCGATGACGTGAGCCCCGGCTTGATGACCAAGCCGACGGGCGATCACGTTTCACGGCTGAAACAGTTGCATCTATTTAATTAAAAAAACAATGCAATTAGCAATCCATGCAAGTTAACCCCTAACGGATTTGCGGAATCTTCCCGATGAACGACGTGTAATGGTCACGTTTAATTTAAGGATGATTCCTACATGACATTGGGATCATTCCGCTTACAGAGTCAACCACCCGAGTCGTATAACGCCCAGCCTCAAAGTCATAAGCAGTACATCCGGCCATGAAAGTAGATGCGGTTATAAAGGTGATGTGGCTTTTAACGCTGGGCGCTGGGGCCCTGCAAGCAAAGGCTGATGTACAGGCAGAGTCGGACAGGGAAGGTTTTTGGGTCGTGCAGACCAGTGTGTACACGAGGCATTTCTCGCCCTCGCCGGAGCATAACAACCGCCAAAACCTTATCGGCCTTGAGCACAACGAGCCATCAGGGCTGGTCTATGGCGGCGCCACTTTTCGCAACTCATTCGCGCAGCGTTCCGTTTACGGCTATGTGGGTAAACGCTTTAACAGCAGCCGGTTTCCCGCGGTGTACCTGAAAATCACGGGTGGGCTGTTGCATGGCTATCGGGGCGAATACCGAGACAAGATTCCGCTGAATCGATACGGCGTAGCGCCCGTGATCATTCCCGGAGTGGGAGTCAATCTGGGGCCTGTCGTCGCGGAAGCCGTCCTGTTGGGGGCTTCCGCTGCGATGCTTAACGTCGGTTTTCGTTTTTGACGGTGGCCTGATCAGGGCCGTGGCGCGTAGGCGAAGACGTCAGCGCGCATTTGGTGTGCGTCCATTCCGGCGCTGACGAGGGCGTCGAGGGTCGCGTAGATCATGGCCGGTGAGCCGCTGGCGTAGACGTGTACTGCCGAGAGATCGTAAATGTCTTCGCAGACGGCTTCATGGAGCATGCCGCAGCGTCCTTCCCAACCACACAGGTCGCTGACCACTTTGTGCAGAAACAGGTTAGGCAGCTTCTTCCACTCTTCCCAATGCTTGATCTCGTAGAAGTCATCCGGACGACGCGCGCCCCAGTACAGGTGCACCGGGTGAGCGAAGCCTTTGGCGCGGCAGTGTTCGATCAGGCTGTGCATCTGCGCCATGCCGGTACCGGCGGCGATCAATACCAGCGGGCCATCAGGCAGATCGGCCAGGTGTGTGTCACCAAACGGTAGTTCGACGCGAGCCATCTGATCGCGTTGCAGTTGTTCGATCAGGCTTTGCGCGCTGGCTTCGCGGACCAGTACATGCATTTCCAGATCGCGACCGCTGTGGGGAGCGGACGCCAGAGAGAACGCCGATTTCTCGCCGCTGTCCTTGTGGATCATCAAGTACTGACCGGCGTGATAACGCGGCGGCTTGCCAGCCGGGGCGCGCAAGCCTACCCGCCAGACATCGCCACCGACTTCAACACACTCGCTTAACTGGCAGGCGAATGTACGAACGGGCAGCTCACCGAGAGCGAGCACGCCGTCCCATAGCACTTCGCAGTCTTCCAGCGGTTCTGCGAGGCAGGTATAGATCTCGCCGTGGGTCAGCTCGTCGTCGGCCTGTCTCACGCGGCCTTGGACCAGCAGCGCCGAGCACACATGGCAGTTGCCGTTGCGACAGCTTTGCGGGCATTCGTAACCCAAACGTTGCGCGGCATCGAGAATCCGCTCACCGGGCAAGGTTTCCAGCACTGCACCCGAAGGCTGCAAAGTCACGCGCATCAATCTATTCCCAACTGATTCCAGATTTCGTCGACCCGGCGAGTCGTGGCTTCGTCCTTGACGATCACCCGACCCCACTCACGTGTAGTTTCGCCTGGCCATTTATGCGTTGCATCCAGCCCCATTTTCGAACCCAGTCCGGAAACCGGTGAGGCGAAATCCAGATAATCAATCGGCGTGTTTTCGATCATTACCGTGTCGCGCTTGGGGTCCATGCGCGTGGTAATGGCCCAGATCACGTCGTTCCAGTCCCGAGCATTGATATCGTCGTCGGTGACGATAACGAACTTGGTGTACATGAACTGTCGCAAAAACGACCACACGCCGAGCATTACGCGCTTTGCGTGGCCAGGGTACTGCTTCTTCATGGTCACCACCGCCATACGGTACGAGCAGCCTTCGGGCGGCAAATAGAAGTCGGTGATTTCCGGGAACTGCTTTTGGAGGATCGGCACGAACACTTCGTTCAATGCAACGCCAAGAATCGCCGGCTCATCAGGTGGACGGCCGGTGTAAGTGCTGTGATAAATCGGCTTGATACGATGAGTGATGCGCTCGACGGTGAACACTGGGAAGCTATCGACTTCGTTGTAATAGCCGGTGTGGTCGCCGTACGGGCCTTCATCGGCCATTTCGCCGGGATGAATCACGCCTTCCAGAACGATTTCCGCGCTGGCGGGCACTTGCAGGTTATTGCCACGGCACTTGATCAGCTCTGTGCGATTGCCCCGCAGCAAGCCTGCGAAGGCATATTCGGAGAGGCTGTCCGGCACCGGCGTCACAGCGCCGAGAATCGTCGCCGGATCTGCACCCAGCGCAACGGACACCGGGAATGGCTCGCCAGGATGCTTGAGACACCATTCCTTGAAGTCCAGCGCGCCGCCACGATGGCTCAACCAGCGCATGATGACTTTGTTGCGGCCGATGACCTGTTGGCGATAAATGCCCAGATTCTGCCGTTCTTTATTCGGACCGCGAGTCACGGTCAGGCCCCAGGTGATCAGCGGGCCAACGTCGCCAGGCCAGCAGGTCTGAACGGGTAGCATGCCCAGATCCACATCGTCGCCTTCAATGACGATCTCCTGGCAAGGGGCGTCTTTGACAACCTTGGGGGCCATGGAGATGACTTTTTTGAAGATCGGCAGCTTGGACCAAGCGTCTTTCAAACCCTTGGGAGGCTCGGGCTCTTTGAGGAATGCCAGCAGTTTGCCGATCTCCCGCAGTTCGCTGACTTCTTCAGCGCCCATGCCCATGGCGACGCGTTCTGGCGTGCCGAACAGGTTGCCCAGCACCGGGATGTCAAAGCCCACTGGCTTTTCGAACAGCAGAGCCGGGCCCTTGGCGCGCAAGGTCCGATCGCAGATTTCGGTCATTTCCAACACTGGGGAAATCGGCATCTGAATGCGTTTCAACTCTCCGCGCTGCTCAAGCTGCTGCACGAAATCCCGTAGATCCTTGAATTTCATTAACCCGGCCACCGATAAAATAGGTTCGTATCGTACCTGCTCTTAGAGTTCGTGGCAGCTTTGAAGTATCGGGATTGGGTCGCTAATACCAATTCTGGTAATGCATTCCTGTGGGAGCGAGGCTTGCCCGCGATGAGGCTGGACTCGATTCCAGGTAAAAACCGCGGCACTCTCATCGCGGGCAAGCCTCGCTCCCACAGGGATTTCGCGCTATTTCAGAATAAAAAATGGCGCCGGTGAGGGCGCCATTTTTTGTGCTGCGTTCTGCCTGTTACTTGCGTTTCATCGACAGGAAGAACTCGTCGTTGGTCTTGGTCTGCTTCAGCTTGTCGATCAGGAACTCGATAGCAGCGACTTCGTCCATCGGGTGCAGCAGTTTGCGCAGGATCCACATACGTTGCAGCTCGTCATCGGCGGTCAGCAACTCTTCGCGGCGGGTGCCGGAGCGGTTGATGTTGATGGCCGGGAACACACGCTTCTCAGCGATCTTGCGATCCAGAGGCAGCTCCATGTTGCCGGTGCCTTTGAATTCTTCGTAGATCACTTCGTCCATCTTCGAGCCGGTTTCAACCAGCGCGGTGGCGATGATGGTCAGCGAGCCGCCTTCTTCGATGTTCCGTGCTGCGCCGAAGAAACGTTTCGGTTTCTCCAGAGCGTGGGCATCGACACCACCGGTCAGTACCTTGCCGGAGCTAGGAATCACGGTGTTGTAAGCACGAGCCAGACGGGTGATGGAGTCGAGCAGGATCACCACGTCTTTTTTGTGTTCGACAAGGCGCTTGGCCTTCTCGATCACCATTTCAGCAACCTGTACGTGACGGGTTGGTGGTTCGTCGAACGTCGAGGCAACCACTTCGCCGCGCACGGTGCGCTGCATTTCGGTTACTTCTTCCGGACGTTCATCGATCAGCAAAACGATCAGATGCACTTCCGGGTTGTTACGCGTGATGTTCGACGCGATGTTCTGCAGCATGATGGTCTTGCCCGCTTTTGGCGGAGCAACGATCAGGCCGCGCTGGCCTTTACCGATCGGTGCGCACAAGTCGATCACACGGCCAGTCAGATCTTCAGTGGAACCGTTACCGGCTTCCATCTTCATGCGCACGTTCGGGAACAACGGCGTCAGGTTTTCGAAGAGGATTTTGTTCTTCGCGTTTTCCGGACGGTCGTAGTTGATCGTGTCGACCTTGAGCAGTGCGAAGTAACGTTCGCCTTCTTTCGGTGGACGGATCTTGCCGACGATGGTGTCGCCAGTGCGAAGGTTGAAGCGGCGGATCTGGCTCGGCGAGACATAGATATCGTCCGGGCCGGCGAGATAGGAAGCGTCTGCAGAGCGCAGGAAACCGAAGCCGTCCTGGAGGATCTCCAGCACGCCATCACCGGAAATTTCCTCGCCGCTTTTGGCGTGCTTTTTCAGCAGGGAGAAAATCACATCCTGCTTGCGCGAACGGGCCATATTTTCTATGCCCATCTGTTCGGCCATTTCGAGCAGATCGGTAATCGGCTTTTGCTTGAGTTCAGTCAGATTCATAGGGGAATGACGTAATCATGTAGGGAGGGGAAAAATTAAGCTTTTGGGCTTAATGAGGCCGCGCCGCAGAGAAGGCGACAGGATCGCGTACTAAATCGAAAGGAGAGCGTCGGCGACGGCTAGCAGGGGGCAACGGAGAAGCCGTTGCGGGGCCGAATGTACCACTTGATTTTCGAGACGTCTAGTATGACGCCAGAAAAAAAGCCCCGCAATTTGCAGGGCTTTGATACATCAGATGTTAGCGTCGAGGAACGCTGCCAACTGAGACTTCGACAGCGCACCCACTTTGGTGGCTTCGACGTTGCCATTCTTGAACAGCATCAGCGTCGGGATACCACGCACGCCATGCTTGGCCGGGGTTTCCTGATTTTCGTCAATGTTCAGCTTGGCGATAGTCAGCTTGCCTTTGTAGGTTTCGGCGATTTCGTCCAGAACCGGGGCAATCATTTTGCACGGGCCACACCACTCAGCCCAGTAATCAACTAGTACAGCACCGTCAGCCTTGAGGACGTCGGCTTCAAAGCTGGCGTCGCTGACATGCTTGATAAGGTCGCTACTCATGGAGTTCTCCGAGTTAGTAGGCTAAAAATCGTGGCCCATCATAGCGGGCCTTGCCCCGTTCAGGAAGTCGGCTTTGATTGAGTCTGGCTATAGACGTCCATGAATCTGGTTATAGGGGGGAGGTTTTTAGTGAGGCCGATCTTCAATCAACGTGAAACTTCAGCCTCAATGCAATTTGTAGGAGCTGCCGAAGGCTGCGATGGCGATGTATCAGAATGAACGCTTCGCAGCCTTCGGCAGCTCCTACAGATACGTGTGTTGGCTGCGGATTGACGCCCTAGCTCGCTGGCGAAACAAACACGATCCCGGTTCGTAGCGCCGCATTACGAATGTGCTCGTGCATGGCCTTTTGCGCGGGGCCTGAGGAGTGGCGGACGAGGGCGCGGAGGATCTTGCGGTGCTCCTGCCAGGTTTCCATGGCTCTTGAGGGGCGGATGAAAGGCATCTTCTGGCTCTCAAGGAAGATATCGGCTCCCGCCGTGATAATGCCGAGCATGGCCTGGTTGCCGCTGGCGATCAGTATGTGTCGATGAAACTCGAAATCCAGTCGCGAGGCGGCTTCGAAATCCCCGGCGCGCAGTTCCAGTCGCATGGCTTCGACGTTGTCTTCCAGGACGTCACGCTCATCGGCGGTTAGGGTCACCGCGGCCAGCCCTGCAGCAAAGCCTTCCAGCGCATAACGCAACTGAAACGTATCGGCCGGTGAAACGTGTTTATCGAAAGGCCAGGAAAAACCACCTGTGCGCTTTTCTGGTTCAGAAATAGCCTGAACAAAGACGCCTTTGCCTGGCTGCACGCTGATCACGCCAAGTGCGCTGAGCGACGACAACGCTTCGCGCAAGGATGCACGACTGACGCCCAGCAACGCGGCGAGATCACGCTGCGAGGGCAGGCTGTCACCCGGCATATAGCCTTGCTCGACGATCAATTTGCGGATCGCTCTCAGGGCTGATTCGGGTACGGCAAGTGGGCTATGGGGCATCACTGTTCAGGCCAGTCAGTCCGCGAAAAGTCCCTTTTATAACCATCCGTGCATTCCGGCAAGCGACGCCCAAGCCTAGGGCGGTCGGGCTTATCGGCGCTCCAAAGCGGGGCGTGACAAGGTCTTACTGGTCAGACCAGTCAGGCCGAAAAAAGCCGCGACGCCTTGGTTTATGGCTCCGAATCAACGGATGGCATGGGCTGTGCACTGAGGATCGGACAAACACCTTTCGTCCTTCACGGAGTCTTCCTATGACCAAGCGTTACAGCGCTCTGCTTACTGCCCTGTTTGCCAGCCTCATGCTCAGCCAGGCACCAGCCCACGCCGATGGTCTGGACGACGTCGTGAAACGCGGCACGTTGAAAGTTGCGGTTCCACAGGACTTCCCGCCGTTTGGCTCGGTGGGCCCGGACATGAAACCGCGTGGTCTGGACATCGACACCGCGAAGCTGATCGCTGACCAGCTCAAGGTCAAGCTGGAACTGACACCGGTCAACAGCACCAACCGTATTCCGTACCTGACCACTGGCAAAGTGGATCTGGTGATCTCCAGTCTTGGCAAGAACCCTGACCGCGAAAAAGTCATCGACTTCTCCAAGGCCTACGCGCCTTTCTACCTGGCCGTATTCGGTCCACCTGAAGCGTCGATCAAAGGCCTGGACGATCTGAAAGGAAAAACCATCAGCGTGACCCGTGGCGCTATCGAAGACATCGAGCTGACTGCTGTTGCACCGAAAGAAGCGACCATTAAGCGCTTCGAAGACAACAACTCCACGATTGCGGCCTATCTGGCTGGTCAGACTGACCTCATCGCCAGCGGCAACGTGGTGATGGTTGCGATCAGCGAGAAGAACCCGAAGCGCATCCCTGAGCTGAAAGTGAAACTCAAGGATTCGCCGGTCTACGTCGGCGTGAACAAAGGTGAGGCGACGTTGCTGGCGAAGGTCAACGAAATCATTGATGCCGCCAAAAAAGACGGCGCACTGGAGAAGAACTCCCAGACCTGGCTCAAGCAGCCTCTGCCCGCTGACCTCTGATAGCTGCTCACTGATTTCGGAGGCTGCCAATGGCTTACAACTTTGACTTTGTACCGGTCATGCAGAACGCCGATCTGCTACTGCGCGGGGCGCTGTTCACCCTGGAGTTGACTGCCATTGGCACTGTGCTCGGGGTGGGTCTGGGTATCATCGGCGCCATCGTGCGGGCCTGGAAGATTCAGCCGTTCTCTGCGATTTTCGGGGTCTACGTTGAGCTGATACGCAACACGCCATTCCTGGTGCAATTGTTCTTTATCTTCTTCGGGCTGCCGTCTCTGGGCCTGCAGATTTCCGAATGGCAGGCCGCGATTCTGGCCATGGTGATCAATCTGGGTGCTTACTCGACGGAGATTATCCGCGCAGGCATCCAGGCGATTCCCAAAGGTCAGCTTGAAGCCGCCGCCGCGTTGGCGATGACTCGCTTCGAGGCGTTCCGCTACGTCGTATTGATTCCAGCGCTGGGGAAGGTCTGGCCGGCACTGAGCAGCCAGATCATTATCGTGATGCTCGGTTCGGCAGTCTGTTCGCAGATTGCCACCGAGGAGTTGAGCTTCTTCGCCAACTTCATTCAGTCACGTAATTTCCGCGCCTTCGAGACGTACATCGTCACGACGCTGATTTACCTCTTTATGGCGCTGATGGTTCGCCAGCTTCTGGCCTGGATCGGTCGTCGCTACATTTCGAGGAAAGGCTGATGGATTTCACCCTTTGGGATGTTGTGCGCAACCTGCTCACCGGTTTGCAGTGGACGCTGGCCCTTTCGCTGGTGGCATTCATTGGTGGCGGTGCGATTGGGCTACTGGTCATGTGCATGCGCATTGCCAAACTTAATGCGCCAAGAGTTATTGCCAAGGTCTACATCGAGCTGTTCCAAGGCACACCGCTGCTGATGCAGCTATTCCTGGTTTTTTTCGGTGTGGCTTTAATGGGGTTGGATATTTCGCCTTGGGCCGCTGCTGCGCTGGCTTTGACACTGTTTACCAGCGCTTACCTGGCTGAGATCTGGCGCGGTTGCGTCGAGTCGATTGCCAATGGCCAGTGGGAGGCGTCTGCCAGTCTCGCGATGACCCCGCTGGAGCAACTGCGTTACGTGATTCTCCCTCAGGCGCTGCGTATTGCCGTCGCGCCTACGGTCGGGTTCTCGGTGCAAGTCGTCAAAGGCACTGCGGTGACTTCAATCATTGGTTTTACCGAATTGACCAAAACCGGCGGCATGCTCGCCAACGCTACGTTCCAGCCCTTCATGGTGTATGGCTTCGTCGCTCTGGGCTACTTCATGCTCTGCTATCCCCTGTCCCTCAGTGCCCGTTACCTGGAAAGGAGACTGCATGCCTCTGCTTAGAATTTCCGCGCTGCATAAATATTACGGCGACCACCACGTCCTCAAAGGCATCGATCTGACGGTTGAAGAAGGTCAGGTCGTGGCGATCATCGGCCGTAGCGGCTCGGGTAAAAGTACGCTGCTGCGTACGTTGAACGGGTTGGAGTCGATCAACGACGGCGTTATCGAAGTCGATGGCGAGTACCTGGACGCAGCCCGCGCAGACCTGCGCTCGTTGCGGCAGAAAGTCGGCATGGTCTTCCAGCAGTTCAACCTGTTCCCGCATTTGAGTGTTGGCGAGAATGTGATGCTGGCGCCTCAGGTAGTGAAGAAGGTTTCGAAAGCTGAAGCCAGAAAGATTGCCAAAGAGATGCTGGAACGTGTCGGGCTGGGTGAGAAGTTCGACGCTTTCCCTGATCGTCTGTCAGGTGGTCAGCAGCAGCGCGTGGCGATTGCTCGTGCGCTGGCGATGTCGCCGAAGGTCTTGCTCTGCGATGAAATCACCTCGGCGCTGGACCCTGAATTGGTCAACGAAGTGCTGAGCGTGGTGCGCCAACTGGCGAAGGACGGCATGACGCTGATCATGGTGACCCACGAAATGCGTTTCGCCCGGGAAGTGGGCGACAAACTGGTGTTCATGCACCAGGGCAAAGTGCATGAAGTGGGCGATCCGAAGATTTTGTTCGCTAACCCGAGAACGCCAGAACTGGCGAATTTTATCGGGTCGGTGGAGCAGGGTGCTTAAGACGACTGCACCACACAGTCTGTGTGGGAGCGAATTTATTCGCGAAGAAGACGGTTGGGCAGGCGATAGATATGTATTGGATGTATGGGCCTCTTCGCGAATGAATTCGCTCCCACAGAGACCGCGCTTCCCCTTAGGACCGGCTAAAGCCAGTCCTAAGGGGCGATTGCTTAAAGACGCAACAACGTCTTCCACGCACGGCTCTGGAACACGACGATGGTCTGCTGCACACGAGCATCCAGCACTTCATCGCTGATCGGCTGTTCAGCGAGGTGCACCAGCTTGTTCAGCTCACCATACAGACGATCCAGCTCCGGCAGATCCAGTGCGCCACGGGCGTGGTGCAGCCAGGCCTGAATGCGTTCGATACGCGGCAGTTGTTCGGCCAGATCTTCCGGTTGCTGCTGATAGCGACCCAACTGCAATGCCGTGGCTTCATCGGCCAGAAAACGCGGCAACCAACTGTCCAGTTGTGCAGCGCCCTGGCGATTGCCACGGTTATTGCGTTCAACCGTCCAGCTACGTGCCAGCAACCAACGCGACGTGGTCAGCGAGAACAGGCCCCAGCGCGGGTCTTGCAGCTCTTCAAGGAACTGCTCGTGGGCCGCGCCACGTACATCCTCATCTTCCTGGCCTGCTTGAACCAGCGGACGCCAGTCTTCCAGCAAGGCATCCAGCGAGGAACGCAGTTCGCTGCTGGTGCTGCGCGGTGCTGCCTGACCGAGGCTGCCCGTCAGCGCGCGCAACTCCGTGAGCAAGGCAACCCAGTCCTGAAGCAAGCGCCAGTGGCCGTTGAAACGGTATTGTTCGGCCAGACGCTGGCTGCTGCCCAACAGGTGCAAGGCCAGTGCGGCGTAAGCGTCATCCAGCGGCATTTCAGCGTGGAACTGCGGAGCAGGCAGCGTCAGCGAGTAGCTGTTGGCGTCCAGCAGACGATAGCCGCGCTCGGCTTTGCTGATGTCGCACGGCATCAGTGGCAGGGTCACGGCCAGCTCAGCGGCAAGCTCCAGCAGTGCAGACGGATCGCCTTCGCGCAATTCCAGCTCCAGCTCGCAGATTTCTTCCTTCTGCTTGCCTGCCACTACGTGACCAAGATCGAGTGCTGCTTCGATCACCACCTTGGTTTTACCGCGGCCCCAGGCGATTTCTGCACGCTCACGGACGAAATCGGTAGTGAATAGCGGCTTGATGGTTTTCTTGTCCAGATCGGCCAACTGCTCAGGCCAGCATTCACCGTCGAGCTTTTTCAGATCCAGCTTGGCCTTGGGCAGGTCCCAGTTGAATTCGTTACGCTCGGAAAAACCGGCAACGCTTTGGCCGCGAGTCTTCATGGTCTGAATGATCTGATCGCCATCACGACGTACACGCAGCGCAACCTTGGCGTTGGCCAGGTCGCGCTCTGGTGTATCGAAATACTGATTGGACAGCTCCACGCTCTCCCAGCCGCTCTTGTTACGCTTCTTCAGCAACGGGTGATCGCGCAGTGCAGCGAGGGTTTCGCGGCTGACGCGGAGTTTGATTTCTGTTTCTTTCTGCATGGCCGGGAATCCAGACGCTTGTACTGATAAACGGGGTGCAGCCGGTTGTTGCGTGGCTACTTAGGGTGAGCAGTGTACAGGACATGGCCTTTAAGCTGCCCGCTAAGCTCTCTTGTCGCGTCCATATTGCTTCGGCGGGCGCATTTAAGTAGAGTTGGGTCTTCGAAGCGACTGACCGGATGAGATTGAGCGCTTCCCAGCGGCGAAAGCCGTACTCGCGCAAGGCGGGTCGAGAGTGGTGTCCGGATCTGCTTTACCGCATACGAAAAAGGCGCCCTTAACTGGCGCCTTTTTTCGTTTTACCGCCGTGTTGAAGTCGGCTGGTGCAGATATGTCTTGCCGCACAGCAGGACAAAGGCGATTGGCCCTTTTAGCTTTGGTCCCTCGTTTCGCTTATCACCGTGGTAAGCGCTTTCTACTATCAGGTTCAAATCCTGCCACTGACGTCGTTCACGTCTAGCTCGGCGGATTTCAAAAAATACGTAGTAAGGGCCGGATGGGGAGTCGACCGTAATCGAATAGCACCAATTGCGCTCTGCTGCAGTTTCCCAAACCTTGGCTTTTGGATGCCCAAGACTTTCAATCAATGGACGTAAATGGCGGGATAATTCGTATCTGATGGGGCAAAAGGATCTCGGTCGCTGTGTCTGCGAATCGATGATGGGTTCACCGTTGGCGTGCAACGCGGGATCATAAGCCTTGCTGAAGCAGTGAGTAGAAAACGTTACGTGAACCCGCAGGTCGCGCTTCGCCAGTTTGCTATCGACCACAAAAGTAAAGGGCTCAAGGTGCGAGAGTTCGTAGCGTTCAGCGCCTGTCGGCGTAGATGAAAAATAAGACATTACGCTCGCCAACCTTCAGAGCGCAGATTTTATCCCATGGGGGTGAAACGGCTCTGAGTGAAAACGCGACGTGTCGTTGTTGAATTGCCCTTCATCATTGTGAGGATTCGTCTTTTACCCCTTTCAAACCGCCCTTAACGGTTTATTCCCACCGCCCGATAGCCCTATGATGGTCGGCACGCTCTCCCGTTAAAGGAATCGCACATGCCCTTGCCGTCCATGAAAGATCAATTCGCCGCGTTGATTGCCGCACCTTCGGTGAGCTGCACCCAGCCGTCACTGGATCAGTCCAACCGTGCGGTGATTGATTTGCTGGCCGGCTGGCTGGGCGATCTGGGTTTTGCGTGCGACATCCAGCAGGTTTCGCCGGGCAAGTTCAACTTGCTGGCCAGTTTTGGCAGTGGTCCTGGCGGGCTGGTGTTGGCCGGGCACAGCGATACGGTGCCATTCGATGAGGCCCTGTGGAAAACTGATCCGCTGAAGCTGACCGAAGTTGATAATCGCTGGGTTGGGCTGGGCAGTTGTGACATGAAGGGCTTCTTCGCGCTGATCATCGAAGCCGTGCAGCCATTGCTGGATAAACCGTTCAAGCAGCCGCTGTTGATCCTCGCTACCTGTGATGAAGAAAGCTCCATGGCAGGCGCTCGTGCGTTGGCTGAAGCGGGGCGGCCGCTGGGTCGTGCGGCCGTGATCGGCGAGCCAACGGGCCTCAAGCCGATCCGTCTGCATAAAGGCGTGATGATGGAGCGCATTGATATTCTCGGGCGCAGTGGCCATTCTTCTGACCCAAGCCTGGGGCACAGCGCGCTGGAAGCAATGCATGATGCGATCAGCGAGCTCAAAGGTCTGCGCAAGCAATGGCAGCTTGAGTATCGCAATCCGCAGTTCAGCGTGCCGACGCCCACCCTGAATTTCGGCTGCATCCACGGCGGGGACAACCCGAACCGGATTTGCGGTCAGTGTTCACTGGAGTTCGACCTGCGCCCGCTGCCAGGCATGGACCCCAGCGTGCTGCGCGCCGCGATCCGCCAGAAGCTGGAGCCACTGGCCGAATTGCATCAGGTCAAAATCGACTACGCGCCTTTGTTTCCCGAGGCACCGCCATTCGAGCAGGCCGCCGATACAGAACTGGTGCGGGTTGCCGAACGTCTCACCGGGCATCGCGCCGAAGCAGTAGCATTCGGTACCGAAGCTGCTTATTTTCAGCGTTTGGGATGCGAAACGCTGGTGTTGGGCCCTGGGGATATTGCCTGTGCGCATCAACCGGGCGAGTATCTTGAAATGTCACGTTTGCAGCCTACAGTGCATCTGTTAAGCCAGTTGATTGAACATTATTGCCTGAACCCGCAATGAGTCGGGTCATGCCAGAGCGAGAATTAAGGAGAGTGCGCGTGCAGCCATGCTTGTTCCGACGATAACCACCACACGGTTGTGAGTGTTTCTGTCTTTCGTCCTTTTATCAGCAGGCTCTTCAGGTTATGCACGAATACGTCAATTGGCTTCGCCACGCTTCTCCTTATATCAATGCCCACCGTGAACGCACCTTCGTCGTGATGTTGCCCGGTGACGGCGTTGAACACCCCAACTTCGGCAACATCGTCCACGACCTGGTGCTGCTGCACAGTCTCGGCGTGCGTCTGGTGCTGGTTCACGGCTCACGTCCGCAAATCGAAAGCCGCCTGGCCGCTCGCGGTCTGACGCCGCAATATCATCGCAACCTGCGCGTGACGGATGCCGCAACTCTGGACTGTGTCATCGATGCGGTTGGCCACTTGCGCCTCGACATCGAAGCGCGTCTGTCCATGGACATGGCCGCCTCGCCGATGCAGGGCTCGCGCTTGCGCGTGACCAGCGGCAATCTGGTCACCGCACGGCCCATTGGCGTCTGGGAAGGCGTGGATTACCAGCACACCGGCGAAGTGCGTCGGATCGACCGCAAAGGTATCAACCGCCTGCTGGACGAGCGCCATATCGTGCTGCTGTCGCCAATCGGTTATTCGCCAACCGGCGAGATTTTTAACATCGCCTGCGAAGACGTTGCTACCCGCGCCGCTATCGATCTGGGCGCCGACAAGTTGTTGCTGTTCGGTGAAGAGCGCGGCTTGATGGACGAGCAGGGTCGGCTGGTACGTGAGCTGCGTCCGCAGCAAGTACCGGCGCATATCCTGCGTCTTGGCAGCAACTATAACTATCAGGCTGAATTGCTGGATGCTGCTGCCGAAGCCTGTCGCGGTGGCGTAGGTCGTAGCCATATCGTCAGCTATGTCGAGGATGGAGCGCTGCTCACCGAGCTGTTCACCCGCGACGGTGGCGGTACGTTGGTTGCGCAGGAGCAATTCGAACTGGTCCGCGAAGCGGCGATTGAAGACGTCGGCGGTTTGATGGATCTGATTACGCCCCTGGAAGAGCAGGGCATTCTGGTGCGTCGTTCCCGTGAAGTGCTGGAGCGCGAGATTGAGCAGTTCAGCGTGGTCGAGCGCGAAGGCTTGATCATCGCCTGTGCGGCGTTGTATCCGATTGCTGACTCCCAAGCAGGTGAGCTGGCCTGCTTGGCGGTTAACCCTGAATACCGCCATGGCGGCCGCGGTGATGAGTTGCTGGAGCGCATCGAAACCCGAGCTCGTGAACAGGGCTTGAAGACACTGTTCGTACTCACCACGCGCACGGCGCACTGGTTCCGCGAGCGCGGTTTCGAGCCAAGCAGCGTAGATCGCCTGCCTGCTGCCCGTGCGTCACTCTATAACTTCCAGCGTAATTCGAAGATTTTCGAGAAGGCGTTGTAAGTCTAATTGAGTGCAGATCAACCCTGTGGGAGCGAATTCATTCGCGAAGGGGTCAGTAAGGCGGGTACAAATCTCTCGCCTGAAAGACCGCCTTCGCGGATGAATCCGCTCCCACCGGGATTGGATTTCAACTCACATCAATCAGTTACTAATCCGCAAAATACTCGCCTGATAAGCGCCGACGAAGGTGTCGAAATCTACCGGCTCTTTGGTTTGCTCCAGCTCTGCCTGTTCGGCAATCGAGGTGCTGGCGAGCGCTTCGAAGTGCGCCTGCTCTTCAGCGCTCAGCGGCTTGCTGCGGAAGTATTCAGCGTGCGCACGGCTCTGACGCAGCGAGAACGCCGTAAAGCCTTCATTGTGCTGCTTCATGCTCGCCAGCACTTTCGCCGATGGGGTCAGTGACGCGTCATCTACCTTGGCTTGTTGCGCCGCGATGGATTTGACGTGCTCGTCAGTGCCTTGGGCCTGATCCAGCAATTGCGCGATGGGCGTGATCTTCTCCAATAGCTCGGAAGCCCACGCCTTCAGGTCGATGGTGCCGTCGTTGCGATTGAGTTCCAGACCTGGGCGGCGTCCTTCCTTGACCACGGTCAGGAAATTCGATGCCGCGTTACGGCATTCGTTATTGGCCAGTTGCGGGCTTTCCTGCAGGGCGCAGTACAGCACGAAGGCGTCGACGAAACGGGCTTGCTGCAGATCAATGCCGGTTGGCAGGAACGGGTTGATGTCCAGGCAGCGAACTTCCACATATTGCACGCCGCGAGCCACCAGCGCCTGAATCGGGCGCTCACCCGAATAAGTCACGCGTTTAGGCCGAATGTTGGAGTAGTACTCGTTTTCGATCTGCAACACGTTGGTATTGAGCTGGACCCATTCGCCTTCAGCGTTATGCGTGCCCACTTCGACATAAGGTGCGTAAGGCGTAGCGACCGCTTTACGCAGGCTGTCGGTGTAGCTGATCAGGTCGTTGTAGCAAGGCGTCAGGTCGGCCTGAGCGTTGCTTTGATAGCCAAGGTCGCTCATGCGCAGGCTGGTCGCGTAAGGCAGATACAGCGTGTCGGCGTCGAACTGTTCAAGCTTGTGGGCGCGGCCACGCAGAAAACCTGCATCCAGCGCCGGAGAGGCCCCAAACAGGTACATCAGCAGCCAGCTGTAGCGACGGAAGTTACGGATCAGGCCGATGTAAGCATGGGATTGATAGTCGCGGGCATCGCCCTCGAAATCCTCGGTTTGCTTGAGCAGAGGCCAGACGCTTTCCGGCAGCGAGAAGTTGTAGTGGATGCCGGCAATGCATTGCATGGTCTTGCCGTAACGCAGCGCCAGGCCTTTGCGATAGACGTACTTGAGCTTGCCGATATTCGAGGTGCCGTAATAGGCAATCGGAATGTCTTTTTCATCCGGCAGCGGACACGGCATCGACGGGCTCCAGAGGAGCTCGTTACCCAGCTTGTTGTAAGCAAAGCGGTGGATCTGATCCAGGCTGGCCAGGGTTTCAACCGGGTTGGCCAGTGCCGGAGTAATGAACTCCAACAGCGATTCGGAATAGTCCGTGGTGATCTGACCGTGAGTCAGCGCTGCGCCAAGGGCTTGCGGGTGCGGTGTCTGCGCCAGCTGTGCATCGCCGGTTACGCGCAGGCATTCGCGCTCAATACCGTGCAGGCACTGCTCCAGCAGGGAGAGGTTAGTGCGCTCGCTAAGCAAAGCCAGGCGGCGGTTGAGAAGTTCGCTCAAGTTGGATTCCTTCACGCGTCAGTCGCCCCAATATGGGGGTGGATGTGACGGTGTACAAGGGTGAGGATTAACTGGCGATGTCGCCTGGTTTGGTTCTGCGACGCCATTACCGATAGCTCATTCTGGCCACAGCGCGCATGGAAAATTCCGACACTTATTCAATAGCGCCGAAATTACCTTAATTTGGCCTGTCTGTACTAGACGACAGCGAACGTGCCTTGTGCTTTGGCGACAAGTTTCTCGCCTTGCAGCACTTCAGCTTCAACCACCAGCGTGCGACGGCCCGCGTGCAGCACCTTGGCGATGCACAGCACTTCGCCCTCCGATACCCCACGCATATAGTTGATTTTGCATTCGATGGTCACGCTGCGCTGATCGAACCCGTGGGAGCTGGAACAGGCCAGCCCCATGGCGATGTCGACGAGGCTGAAAATCGCCCCGCCGTGCATCACATTGCCTCGATTACGCAGATGATCGTCCAGCGGCAAGGCCACTTCGGCGACGCCCACGTCCAGGTGGCGCAGCTGACAGCCTATCGCCCGGAAGTAAGGGCTTTCGGTGTAGCCCGCCGGAATGTCCATCAGCGCTTCTTCAGCTGTTTGGCGTTGGCGAACAAAGAAGCCATGGCGTTGTTGGCCGGTGCCGCTGTCGCAGTTTCCTTGCGCGGTGCGCTGCTTTGCTGCTGGCGCGGGGCCGAGCCAGGGCGCGAACCACGAGCACCGTCGACTTTCTCTCCAGGTGTGTCGCTCATGCGCATCGACAGGCCCACGCGTTTGCGCGGGATGTCGACTTCCATGACCTTGACCTTGACGACATCGCCGGCCTTGACCGCTTCACGCGGGTCTTTGATGAATTTCTCGGACAGCGCCGAGATATGCACCAGACCGTCCTGATGCACGCCGATGTCGACGAAAGCACCGAAGTTGGTGACGTTGGTCACAACACCTTCGAGGATCATGCCTGGCTGCAGGTCTTTCAGATCCTCCACGCCGTCCTGGAATTCGGCGGTCTTGAACTCGGGACGCGGGTCGCGGCCAGGCTTCTCAAGCTCTTGCAGAATGTCGGTGACAGTTGGCAAACCGAAGGTTTCGTCGGTGTACTTTTTCGGGTCCAGACGCTTGAGGAAGCTGGCGTCGCCGATCAGCGAACGGATGTCCCGGTCTGTTTCGGACGCGATGCGCTTCACCAGCGGATAGGCTTCCGGGTGAACGGCCGATGAGTCCAGCGGGTTATCGCCATTCATGACGCGAAGGAAGCCAGCAGCCTGTTCGAAGGTTTTCTCGCCCAGACGCGGGACTTTTTTCAGCGCCGCGCGGGATTTGAATGCGCCGTTTTCATCGCGGTGCGCCACGATGTTCTGCGCCAGTGTCGTGTTGAGGCCGGAAATCCGTGCCAACAGGGCTACCGAAGCGGTGTTCACGTCCACGCCGACGGCGTTTACGCAGTCCTCGACGACAGCGTCCAGGCCACGCGCGAGCTTGAGCTGTGACACGTCGTGCTGGTACTGACCGACACCGATGGATTTCGGATCAATTTTCACCAGTTCGGCCAGCGGATCTTGCAGGCGGCGGGCGATAGACACCGCGCCACGGATCGATACGTCCAGATCCGGGAACTCCTTCGCAGCCAGCTCGGACGCGGAATAAACCGATGCGCCTGCTTCGGAGACCATGACCTTGGTCATTTTCAGGCCTGGATACTTTTTGATCAGTTCGGCGGCCAGCTTGTCGGTTTCGCGGCTGGCGGTGCCGTTGCCGATGGCGATCAGGTCTACCGCGTGCTTGGCGCAGAGTGCAGCCAGCACAGCAATGGTCTGATCCCACTGGTTTTTCGGAACGTGCGGGTAAACCGTGGCGTGATCCAGCAGCTTGCCGGTGGAGTCGACCACTGCGACCTTGCAACCGGTGCGCAGGCCCGGGTCCAGCCCCAGTGTGGCGCGTGGGCCTGCTGGTGCGGCGAGCAGCAGGTCGTGCAGGTTATGGGCGAAAACATTGATCGCTTCGGTTTCCGCGCCATCGCGCAGCTCACCCAGCAAGTCGGTTTCCAGATGACTGTAGAGCTTGACCTTCCAGGTCCAGCGCACCACTTCGGCCAACCACTTGTCAGCCGGACGGTTCTGGTTTTGCAGGCCAAAACGCTCGCCGATCATCAGCTCGCACGGGTGCATGGTGCCGGGCAGTTCTTCGCCCACTTTCAGGGCTGAACTGAGGAAGCCTTCGTTGCGGCCACGGAAAATAGCCAGTGCGCGGTGCGACGGCATGCTTTTCAGCGGTTCGTCGTGTTCGAAGTAATCGCGGAACTTGGCGCCTTCTTCTTCCTTGCCGGGCACTACACGAGCACTGATCACGGCTTCCTGCTTGAGGAAGCTGCGCAGTTTGTCCAGCAGGCTGGCGTCTTCGGCGAAGCGCTCCATGAGGATGTACTTTGCGCCTTCCAGCGCGGCTTTCACGTCGGCAACGCCTTTTTCTGCGTCCACAAAGCGTGCGGCTTCGGCTTCCGGGCTCAACGTCGGGTCGTTGAACAGGCCGTCGGCCAATTCGCCAAGGCCTGCTTCCAGTGCGATCTGGCCTTTGGTGCGGCGCTTTTGCTTATAAGGCAGATACAAGTCTTCGAGGCGGGTCTTGGTATCGGCAAGTTTGATATCGCGGGCCAGCTCCGGGGTCAGCTTGCCTTGCTCTTCGATGCTGGCAAGGATGCTGATGCGGCGCTCGTCGAGTTCGCGCAGGTAGCGCAGGCGCTCTTCAAGATGACGCAGTTGCGTGTCATCGAGGCTGCCGGTCACTTCTTTGCGGTAACGGGAAATGAAAGGCACGGTAGAGCCTTCATCCAGTAGGGCGACGGCCGCTGCGACCTGTTGTGGGCGTACGCCAAGTTCTTCGGCGATGCGGCTGTTGATGCTGTCCATGAGACCACCTGGAGTTGTGAGCAAAATACCTGATTACAAAGTGGCCGCGAGCTGCGCTGGCCGACTTTCGCAAGAATACTGTCGAGCTGCCATGTTCAGGCGCTGCCTGACTTTGAGGGCGGCGCATTATACCCAGCGGAGTCCGTTTAGGGGATGAGCCGACAAAAGCACTGTTTTTGTTCGGGGGAAGCAAGGCGTGAGTGGCAGCCCCGGTAAAATCTGCTAACAATGCACACGGTGCGTATCACAGCAGCTACGCCATAATGCGGGCCGAGATCAAAGGAGCATCTGAATGAGCAGCACTGCACAAACTGCCGAAGGCGAAAAAATCCTTATTGTTGATGACGATCCGGGTTTGAGCAGCCTGTTAGAGCGTTTTTTCACCAGCAAGGGTTATCGTGCCCGTGCTGTGGCCAACGTTGAGCAAATGGATCGCTTGCTGGCCCGCGAAGTTTTCAATCTTGTCGTGCTTGACCTGATGCTGCCGGGCGAAGACGGGCTGTCAGCCTGCCGTCGTCTGCGAGCCGCAAACAATCAGGTGCCGATCATTATGCTAACCGCCAAGGGCGATGAGCTGAGCCGCATCAAAGGCCTCGAACTGGGCGCTGACGATTACCTGGCCAAGCCCTTCAACCCTGACGAACTGATGGCGCGTGTCAAAGCTGTATTGCGTCGTCAGGCTGCCCCTGTACCGGGCGCACCGGGCAGCGAAGACGAGTCTGTCACCTTTGGTGATTACGAGTTGTCCCTGGCGACTCGCGAACTCAAGCGTGGCGATGAGGTACACATGCTCACCACTGGCGAGTTTGCGGTGCTCAAGGCGCTGGTGATGCATGCTCGCGAACCGCTTACCCGCGACAAGCTGATGAATCTGGCCCGTGGCCGTGAATGGGATGCGCTGGAGCGCTCGATCGACGTACAGATTTCCCGTCTGCGTCGTCTGATCGAGCCAGATCCTTCCAAACCGCGCTACATTCAAACGGTCTGGGGTGTTGGTTATGTATTCGTTCCGGACGGTGCGGGTACACGATAATCGAGCGCTTTTAGGAGCACAGCCCGCTGTGGTGATTGCCAGTCACGTCGATAGCCCCGAACAGGGCTATCGACGTTTTGGTTTTCGTTGATCCGGCGTCGGGTTGTCGTTCGCGTTTCGCAAACCTGCGAGCCTGGCTCGCTCCTGCAAAGTGTATAGCTGCAACTATGAAAACCCCGCTCTGGTTCCCGCAAAGCTTCTTCTCCCGCACCCTTTGGCTGGTGCTCATCGTCGTGCTGTTTTCAAAGGCGCTGACCCTGGTTTATCTGTTGATGAACGAGGACGTGCTGGTCGACCGGCAATACAGCCACGGTGTCGCGCTGACCCTGCGTGCCTATTGGGCGGCCAATGAGAATGACCGGGAAGCGATTGCCGATGCGGCAGGCCTGATCCGCGTAGTGGGCGGCGGCGTGCCGGAAGGTGAGCAGCATTGGCCTTACAGCGAAATCTATCAGCGGCAGATGCAAGCAGAGCTGGGCGCCGACACCGAAGTGCGTCTGCGTGTGCATGCGCCGCCTGCGTTGTGGGTCCGGGCACCAAGCCTGGGCGATGGCTGGTTGAAAGTACCGCTGTATCCGCACCCATTGCGTGGCCAGAAAATCTGGAGTGTGCTGGGTTGGTTCCTTGCGATTGGTTTGTTATCCACAGCCTCGGCGTGGATCTTCGTCCGGCAACTCAACCAGCCTCTTAAACGCTTGGTGTTTGCCGCGAGGCAGTTAGGGCAGGGGCGCAGCGTGCGGCTGCCGGTCAGCGACACGCCTAGTGAAATGACCGAGGTTTACCGCGCCTTCAACCAGATGGCCGAGGACGTCGAACAGGCCGGGCAGGAGCGGGAACTGATGCTGGCGGGCGTGTCCCATGACCTACGAACACCGTTGACCCGCTTGCGTCTGTCGCTGGAGTTGATGAAGGACGAAAACGAACTGACTGAAGGCATGGTCCGCGACATTGAGGATATGGATGCCATCCTTGATCAGTTCATGGCGTTCATTCGCGACGGGCGTGATGAAGAGATTGAAGAGGTCGACCTCAGCGAGCTGGTGCGTGACGTCGTGGCGCCCTTCAACAATCCCGAGAACCCTGAAGAGCAGATTCGTCTGTGCCTTGAGCCGATTCCGCCGTTCCCATTGCGACGCGTTTCAATGAAGCGATTGCTCACCAACCTGATTGGTAATGCCATGCACCACGCAGGCAATGGCATTGAGGTTGCGGCTTATGTGTCCGGCGACACCAGTGCGCCTTATGTGGTGCTGAGCGTTCTGGACCGTGGGACCGGGATTGACCCGTCGGAGCTTGAGGTGATTTTCAACCCGTTCATTCGCGGTGATCGTGCCCGAAGTGGCAAGGGGACCGGATTGGGATTAGCCATCGTCAAACGCATCGCGGCAATGCACGGCGGCAACGTCGAATTGCGCAATCGTTCGGGCGGTGGGCTGGAAGCGCGAGTGCGCTTGCCGTTGGGGCTGATGTTGCCGAGAGGGGCGGTTTAAGCGCAGCTTCAAGCTTCAAGCTGTAAGTTAAAAGCCTAAAGCTGCAGCAGGCCTGCGAGGCTTGCTTGCAGCTTGCAGCTTGCAGCTTGCAGCTTGCCGCTTGCCGCTGCAGTCAACCCTTCCCTTTGGTCCGCGTCATATGCGGGCCGCTGTTCTTCTCCAGATACTCGATGATCATCCCGGCCACGTCCTTGCTAGTGGTCACTTCAATACCCTCCAGCCCCGGCGAAGAATTGACCTCCATCACCAGCGGCCCATGATTGGAGCGCAGGATGTCGACACCGGCAACGCTCAAACCCATTACTTTGGCGGCGCGGATGGCGGTCATGCGTTCTTCTGGTGTGATCTTGATCAGGCTGGCGCTGCCACCACGGTGCAGGTTGGAGCGGAATTCGCCGGGTTTGGCCTGGCGCTTCATCGAAGCAATGACCTTGTCACCGACCACGAAGCAGCGGATATCCGCGCCACCCGCCTCCTTGATGTACTCCTGAACCATGATGTCTTGCTTGAGACCCATGAACGCCTCAATTACCGACTCGGCGGCCGTTGCCGTTTCGCACAGCACCACGCCAATACCCTGGGTGCCTTCCAGCACCTTGATAACCAGCGGGGCGCCGTTGACCATCTGGATCAGGTCAGGAATATCGTCCGGAGAGTGAGCAAAGCCTGTCACCGGCAAACCGATCCCGCGACGCGAGAGCAGTTGCAGAGAACGCAGTTTGTCCCGCGAACGGGCGATGGCTACCGATTCGTTGAGCGGGAAAACGCCCATCATTTCAAACTGACGCAACACAGCGCAGCCATAAAAAGTCACTGAAGCACCGATCCGCGGGATCACCGCATCGAAGCCTTCCAGCGGTTTGCCGCGATAGTGAATCTGCGGCTTGTGGCTGGCGATATTCATGTAGGCACGCAGGGTGTCGATCACCACCATCTCATGGCCACGTTCAATACCAGCTTCGACCAGACGACGGGTTGAATACAGACGCGGGTTACGCGAAAGCACAGCGATCTTCATGCAGCACCTGTGGCAGAGGTAGTCGAGACCGGAAAAACCGGTTTGTCCTGAACGTAAGTAATGCCTGGATTGACGACCAGTTGGCCATCGATCAAGGCGTTGGAGCCGAGTAGCAAGCGATAGCGCATTGCTTTGCGGCAGGCCAGCGTGAATTCCACAGGCCAGACGCGATCACCCAACGCCAGGGTGGTGCGAATGACATAGCGGACTTGTGCATGACCGTTGGAGCTTTTTATGGTTTTCATGGCGACCAGCAGCGCTTCGCAACGGCGATGCCGCAACTGGACCACCGTGCCCAGATGGGCGTTGAAGCGAACCCACTTCTGGCCGTCGCGTTCAAAAGGCTCGATCTCGGTGGCGTGCAGGCTTGACGTACTCGCCCCGGTATCGATTTTCGCCCGCAGGCCTGCCACCCCAAGATCGGGCAGCGCCACCCACTCGCGCAGGCCGATGACTGTCAGATGATCAAATGTTTTCAATGAATTTCCGTACTTCTTATGCTTTCTGCCAGACCCCTGAATCGATCTGGGCCAATGCTTTGAACGCAGGTCTGGCGAACCAGTAACCTTGCATCAGGTAAATCCCGCAGTCTGCGAGAAAATCCCGCTCTTCGGCACATTCGATGCCTTCGGCAATGACTGTAACCCCTAACTCCGCACACATTGTGACAACCCCGCGAACGATAGCCTGACGCGCGCGGTCGCGGTGAATATCTCTGATTAATTGCATGTCGAGTTTTATCAAGTCCGGCTGAAAGTCGGCGAGCAGGGTCAGCCCCGAGTATCCGGCGCCGAAATCGTCGATGGCCGTCATGAAACCGAACTGGCGGTATTCACGCAGAATGTTGGTCAAATGGCGATTGTTATCGACGTGCTCACTTTCGATCGTCTCGAAGATCAGCCGATCCAGTGGGAAATTGTGCTGGCGTGCTGCTTCAAGCGTGCTGCGGATACACAACTCGGGTCGATAAACCGCATTGGGCAGGAAGTTGATCGAAAGCCGTTCTTCCATTCCCAACGCTGCTGCGCCTGCAATGGCGTGGGTGCGGCACAGCTGATCAAAGCGATAGCGGTTTTTGTCCGTAACCTGACTCAATATCGAAAATGCGCCTTCGCCGTTGATGCCTCTCACGAGTGCTTCGTGAGCAAAGACTGACTGGCTGCGCAAATCCACAATCGGCTGGTAGGCGAATGCAAATGAAAAATCCAGATCGGGGCTGTTCCGGCAGCCGTCGCATCCGACAGGGCTTGAAGTCAATGACGTTGGAAATTCAGTCATATCGCATTCCATTGATAAAAGTTGCTGGGGGACGACAAGGCAGGTTAATCGTCGCAATCGCTCCCTGCACAGTGCTCCTGACGTAGTAAAGTCAGACTACTACCTGATTGAGGAATTCATATGGCTCAAAAGTCAGACGAAGAAGATAACGTCCGTCTGGACAAGTGGCTCTGGGCTGCGCGCTTTTACAAAACGCGTGCTTTGGCAAAGGCGGCAATTGAAAGCGGTAAGGTGCACTGCAGGGGCGAGCGTTGCAAGCCCGGCAAGGAACCGCATATCGGTGATCAGTTTCAGATCCGTACTGGTTTTGATGAGCGCACGGTAGTGGTTGAGGCGTTGTCCGTCGTGCGCCGCGGTGCCCCCGAGGCGCAAACCCTGTACAGCGAAACGCCAGACAGTATCACCAAGCGCGAAAATCAAGCCGCGCTACGCAAAGCCGGCAATCTTGGAGTTACCACAGACGGCAAACCGACCAAGAAGCAGCGTCGACAGTTGTTCGATTTTCGTGGAGCGGTGCGCGATTGAGGTGAAGCCAGGCCAAACCCTGTGGGAGCGAATTCATTCGCGAAGGGGCCAACATATGCTGCGCCTGACATGCCGCCTTCCCGAATAAATTCAGTCCCACTGGATCAGGTGTTGTTTCAATACCCGCGCACCACACTCATACGGCTCACCACCGGCAACTTCTCAAACAGCGTGAAAATCGGCGCTGTGACCTTCAGCCAGAGATTGCTCATCACCGCCGCAAACGGCGTGTAATAACCCCAGCCCAACGCGAGCAGAGCGATCAGTACACCGCCAATATAGTCGTCCTGTCCCCAGTGAGCCCCGGCCACCAGGCGAGGCATCATGAACAGCAGCGCCAGCGCCCAGATCACAACACGCTGAACCAGTGTGCGGCTGAACACCGTCATGAACATCGCCCAGATCAACAGCACCGATGCATGATCGCCCGGGAAGCTTTGGCTGGAACGGTCTTTGAGTTCCCAGGCCTTCTCCAGATGAGGGTACATTTCGCTCAAGCGAATGGCGCCCTCCAGCACCATTGAAGGGCTGTCGTGTTGCAGGCTCGAATGATCCAGCCATTTGGAAAAGAGTGTGCGAATGACCAACAGCAAGAGCAGGATCGAAACGAATCCAAACAGCGCTGCACGCACCTGAACGGTTTTGAAGACCCAGTCACCTTTGATCAGCAGGCACAGCAGGATCAAGCCGACCACGGCATCGAAAGGACGCATACTGGCAACTGTCCATATGGACCGCCACACTACGTTCTGCTCAAGAGGCTGATTGAGTAAGTGAAACAGCCCTTCATCAAACTGGTTGAACAGGGCATGGCCGGTTGGCCATATCCAGATCCCCAGTAGCCCTAGGGCGATCAAATTGCACAGCACGAATCGGCTGATGTTCCACTTCGCTTGGAAGAGTGTGGGATAGCCCATAAAATGGCCCTTATTCTCATGGCAAGGCGCGTTACAGACGCACGAAACGGCGCTTTATAGACGCTTGTCATCAATTTGTCATCAATTCAGATACCTTCCCCCATGACTGATATCGAGTACTCCCAGCGCTTCATTTTTGACGAAAGCGATGTTCGCGGTGAACTGGTCGCGCTTGAGCGCAGCTATGCCGAGGTCCTGGCCAAACATCCCTATCCGGAGCCCGTCGCGCAACTGCTTGGCGAGCTTCTGGCCGCTGCGGCGTTGTTGGTGGGCACCTTGAAATTCGAAGGTTTGCTGATTCTTCAGGCACGCTCCAGCGGTGCGGTTCCCCTGCTGATGGTTGAGTGCTCCAGCGAGCGCGAGCTGCGCGGCATTGCTCGGTATGACGAGGCACTGGTGACACCCGGCGCCGGTCTGCAGGACCTGATGCCGGACGGCTCTCTGGCCATGACCATTGACCCGAAAAAGGGCAAGCGCTACCAGGGCATCGTCGCTCTGGATGGCGTTGACCTTTCTGAGAGTCTGTCGAGCTACTTCGTGATGTCCGAGCAACTGGGCACGCGTTTCTGGCTCAAGGCTGACGGGCACCGCGCACGAGGCTTGCTGCTGCAACAATTGCCAGTGGCGCATCAGACCGATCCGGAAGAGCGCGACGCCACCTGGGAGCATGTCACCACGCTCGCCAGCACCCTGACAGCCGAGGAATTACTGAGCCTGGACAATGAAACGGTACTGCACAGGCTGTTCCACCAGGATCCGGTAAGGATGTTTGAAGTGCAGCCGCTCTGCTTCCGTTGCAGTTGCTCCCGGGAACGTTCGGCCAATGCGCTGGTCAGTCTTGGACTGGAAGATGCGCAGCAACTGGTTATCGAGCATGGTGGCAGTGTCGAAATCGACTGCCAGTTCTGCAATCAGCGCTATCTTTTCGATGCCACTGATATCGCTCAGCTCTTCGCTGGGGGTGGGGTCGACTCGCCATCTGATACGCGCCACTAATCAAGCACGGATTACGCCTTACTACATGCTGTGGGCAGCGGTGAGGCGGTTCTGACGGGAGGCCTACCATTCTTGGGCTTTTCTGGCATAATCCGGCCCACTTTTCCGCTGTAGTAGTGGTTGTTTTTTTACTACAAAACCGTTTGGAGCACTCGGCCACTGGCCGACGGGGACCCTCATGACTCAAACCAACAACGCTGTGTACACCGATCTGAGCATCGACGACCTGGTCAAGCAAGCGCTTGCCCGCGGCGAAGGCGAACTTTCCGACACTGGCGCTCTGGTTGTGAGAACAGGCCATCGCACTGGCCGTTCGCCGGTCGATCGTTTCATCGTTGAAGAGCCAAGCACTCAGGATGCAATCGCCTGGGGCCCGATCAACCGCAAGTTCCCGGCTGACAAATTCGACGCTTTGTGGGAGCGCGTTCAAGCGTTCAACAATGCACAAGAGCATTTCGTTTCTCACGTGCATGTAGGCGCTGCTGAAGACCACTACCTTGCTGTGAAAATGACCACTCAGACTGCCTGGCAGAACATGTTCGGTCGCTGCCTCTTCATCAACCCGGCTCAGTACAACCCGGCGGGTCGTCAAGAGTGGCAAGTTCTGAACGTTGCCAACTTCGAATGTGTTCCAGAGCGTGACGGCACCAACTCAGACGGTTGCGTTATCATCAACTTCGCGCAGAAGAAAGTATTGATCGCTGGCATGCGTTACGCCGGTGAGATGAAAAAAGCCATGTTCTCGGTGCAGAACTTCCTGCTGCCGGCCTCTGACGTGCTGCCAATGCACTGCGCGGCCAACATCGGCGAAGAGGGTGACGTCACGCTGTTCTTCGGCCTGTCCGGTACCGGCAAAACCACACTGTCTGCTGACGAAAGCCGCTACCTTATCGGTGACGACGAGCACGGCTGGGGTGAAGGCGTGGTGTTCAATATCGAAGGCGGTTGCTATGCCAAGTGCATCGACCTCTCCGAGAAGAACGAGCCTGTTATCTGGAAAGCCATCAAGCACGGCGCAGTGCTGGAAAACGTTGTACTGGACGATACCAAGAAGGCTGATTACGCCGACGGTAGCCTGACCCAGAACAGCCGCGCGGCTTACCCGCTTGAGCACGTTGAAAAGCGTTCCGAGAAAAACCTCGGTGGCGAGCCAAACGCTGTGATCTTCCTGACCTGCGACCTGACCGGTGTACTGCCGCCAGTGTCGATCCTCAGCGAAGAACAAGCGGCTTACCACTTCCTGTCGGGTTACACCGCACTGGTGGGTTCTACTGAGATGGGTTCGGGCAGCGGCATCAAGTCGACGTTCTCCACCTGCTTCGGCGCTCCGTTCTTCCCGCGTCCGGCTGGCGAATACGCAGAGCTGCTGATCAAGCGTATCCGCGGTTTCGGTTCCAAGGTCTACCTGGTTAACACCGGCTGGACTGGCGGTGGCTACGGCGTTGGCAAGCGCTTCAACATTCCGACCACCCGTGGCGTGATTGCAGCGATCCAGAGCGGCGCGTTGATCGGTGCTGCCACCGAGCACCTCGACACCATCAACCTCGACGTGCCACTGGCCGTACCGGGCGTTGAAACCGGCCTGCTCAACCCACGTAATACCTGGGCTGACAAAGCTGCCTACGACGAAGCCGCCAAAGCCTTGGCTGGCCTGTTCGTTGAGAACTTCAAGAAGTTCGAAGTGAGCGACGCGATCAAGGCAGCGGGTCCACAGTTGTAATACGGACTGGCTGAACAAGAACCGCCCTTCGGGGCGGTTTTTTTGTGGGTTTGAAAGTGGGCAAGTTCACTTTCATTAACCTGCTCAATGGCGTGGACTGAAACGGGACCTCCCGGTAGGAGCGAATTCATTCGCGAAGGGGGTTAGTCCTGAAAAATACTTGTGTCTGACACACCGCTTTCGCGAATGAATTCGCTCCCACGGGGATTCTGTTTTGTTGGCGACATGGTGGCGTCTGAAATGCCGTTGGATCTTTGCTTTAGGCGGTCGGACACAAAAAATGTGACGATTGCGAAGGATCGCTCTCTATCTCTTGAGTGAAGTTTCCGAGAGAATCCAACCCGCTTGCGCCTGCCAAATCATGGGTCTAGCCTGCCTCCCGTCGCTGCAAAATCAGCGGTCGGGTGTGGAAACCCGCATTGACCAGGCACAAGTATCATCAAGTAACTCGACAAACGAAGAGTGCTCTATGGTAGCTGTGTGCGGGCAGACTTCGGTCTGACCCGGGTGTGCTTGGTGACCGGTTTTCCACCCCGTACATAGCTGCCACCTCTTGCCGTGTGGAAATGGCGAGTGATGGCTCCAGTTGCTCAGATTTGGACCTTCACCATGCTTAAAAACACTTCTGATTTATCCATCAACCTCGAAGAAAACCTTTCACGTGCCAGCGACCTTCTGCGTTGCGCAGCCGCCACGGCTTATGAATCCAGCGATCAACTTTCCGGGCGAAAACGTGATCTGGCATTCTCGGTCATGCATCTGGTCGAGATGGCTCAGGCGTTAGTGGAGCGCTCTTTGGAAGGGGTAGAGGCGAGGTAGAGGCTGGATGAACCAAGCGGTCAAAGCCCTGCGGGTTTGAAGCGGAGCGGGTTTGCTTTGATCAGCCAACTCACAATGGTCCGGACTGCAACGGGATATCCCGGTAGGAGCGAATTCATTCGCGAAGGGGGTTAGGCCTGAAAAATACTTGTGTCTGACACACCGCTTTCGCGAATGAATTCGCTCCCACGGGGATCTGGTGTTGTCTGCTCAAGTGTGGGTTCATGGACGCAGTCGTAACTGCTGCCTGGAGTAAGCGTTTACTTGAATGTCGAGGCTCACTGACAGTACTAATAAACGGTAAGGTGAGTTCAAAAAAACCGCCCCGAAGGGCGGTTTCAAAATCAAGCCAGCTAACTAAGCTTATTAGTGAATATCTTTATAAGCCTCATTGCCTTTAACCAGCGATGCTGCCAAGCCCGGTTGTGGCGTGAATGCTGTGCCCGTTAATGACGAAAAGTGTGCGCCCTTATCGCCATGGCTGACACTACGTTCATCTTTGGTTTGCTCGGTCAGACCGGTGTAGGTGAACTTGCGCATCGCGATAAATGTCGCTTCGTGCATGACAATACTTTGATGCAGAGCACTGACCTTTGCAGGCGACAGTCCCAGTTTTTTGTTCAGCGGAGCACCCCAGCGTGTCAGGCAGACCTCTGCGAAATGCCTGACCAGCTGGCCCGCTTCTGTTAGCGAACCGGGACCATCGGAGCCTTTGAGGGATGCATTACCCACCAGCGTCGCGTGACGCCCAGCCATGGGGAAAATGCTTACCTTGGTCGAGGGGTCGGTCTTGGGAATAACGCACGAGAAGCCTTTGGATCGTTCGTCTCGAGCGAAAAAGCCAACGTACTCTTTAACGTTTTTCCCGAGAGCAACTTTCTCAAGCTGGAAGTTCAAAGGGCCCGGAACCGGGTCAACCGCGAAAATATTGACCGGGATATGACGTAGAGCCGGATCACCCGCCATTGCATTCGCCAGCATATGGCAGCTGACACCGCCACGGCTCCAGCCGACCAGGTTGACTTGAGTCGGTATCAGCCCGCCTTTGCGAAAGATCTTGATGATCTTTTCCTGCAGATCTTGCGGTGTAACCTTGCGGTCGCCGTATTCATAGTGACGCCACAGCCAGGACGTTGGCTCTTGCCAATCCTGGATCGGCAGCCCGGCGGCTTTCAGCCGGTTGTATTCGACCTCGGTCAGTTTGGTCCGCTTCCAGTCGGCCTTACCTTTGATGAGGTTGATCGCATGCTGCACGTTTTCGTACCAACCCTTACCAAATGCAGTGCCGGTCCAGCCGTAACCTTTGGATTCAGTAAACAATTCGTCTGCTTGTAGATTGCCACTGCCTGGCCCATCAATCACGACCCAGTCGGCGAACTCTCTATTGTTCATATTACTGGCCAACGTTGCGATTAACTCACCATTCCAGTAGTTGTTGTTCAACGTGTCATATTTGGTAGAACCTGTGCCGCAAAAGAAAATCGTAAATACACTCATGAGAAACCTCCGTGTTTTGATGAGTAAGGAGGAGACTAGATGAGTATTTTAATTCGAGCCGAGGGTGTTGTTACTCGATGTTGTTGGCTGCCCGGTTTAACTGAATAACGGTTGATAACACGGAGGGTCTAATCAAAAAGTTTTATTTGAAATGGTATTTTTTAGCAGATCACCTTGTGCCCCGACACCGCTATCGCAGCCTTCGGCAGCTCCTACAGGGATCGCTTTCCAGTTTCGCTCTACCCCGCCTCAAACGTCCTGTTGGCTTCGCAATAGCGTTCCTGAGTCTGCTTGCTTTGTTCATCCCGGTCTCTGGCAGCGCGTTTGGTCCACTCCAGGCAGGACTCCTTGAAGAACACCACAGCGGCGCGGCGGCACTCGCGATTTTCGACGCTGCCTTTGCTGAAGTTCATGCACACACTGCTGTTTTCAATGTGGTTGTTGAACACTCGAAAATCGGCGTGATAGCGGCTGCGACTGTCCACAGCCCTGAAGCTGACGCTGGCAACGCTGAAGGGTTTGGTCGGACGTTCGGTGTTGGAGCGGGCGATGTCGGATTTGTAGTCCGCCAGGTACCTTGATGACACCATGCCTTTGGCCGGTTCTCGCTCAGCCGCCTTTGGAACCTGGCCAAAACGGCAGTTGAGGACCGTTTCGTCGATCACGTTGCCGTTCTTCATGCACTCGTCCAGAGGCTGGACGCCTGGCGCTGGCAATTCCCGTCGGACCACATTGGGTCCGATGTAAGGTTCCGGAGCCTGGGCTGCAACAGGCTGTGGCGCAGACGGTATCAAGGCCTGCGGCGGTTGTTCTGCGGTGGGTAGAGGTTTTTCAATCAAAGGCTGAGCTTGAGGTTTCGTACGGGGGAACAGCAGGTATCCGGCAAACACCGCAAGCGCCAGGACTATCAGCCATTTTGAATAGCCGGTGCCTTTGGGCCGACGCTCATGCCTGCGTTTGCGCGGATGAGCGCCCAATACAACGTCAACCTTGCCAGGTGTCAGGCGCTGGATGTGTGTAGATCCATCGTCGTTTGGCTGTTTGCTGGATTCCATTCCCTGTTTCCTTCGCCTTTGGCAAAGCTGCGTGTGATGGCGAAGGTTAAACCTTGTAAATAGCCTTTTGCTAGTAGTGCTTGTCTGTATCCTTATTCATTTTTGTAATGCTTTGGTTGTTTTCTGACCAGGCTGACCGCGCTAAGGTCTCGCACCTTGGTCGAGGTCAATGGAGTGGCAGCTTATGTACAAGCGTCTTGAACAGGTTTTCGGGTATTCAGAGTTTCGTCCGGGGCAGGAAGCCGCTATCAGTGCCGTGTTAGCGGGGCGCTCTGCGGCGGCTATTTTCCCGACAGGGTCGGGCAAGTCGTTGTGTTATCAACTGCCTGCGCTGATGCTTCCGCATCTGACACTGGTGGTTTCGCCGTTGCTGGCGCTGATACAGGATCAATTGGCATTTCTGCAGCGCCACGGTATTTCGGCAGCCAGCATTGATTCAGCACAGAGTCGTGATGACGTTTCACAGGTCATGGCCCGGGCGCGCTCAGGTGAGCTGAAGATCCTGATGATTTCCGTTGAGCGATTGAAGAATGAGCGCTTTCGCCACTTTATCTCGCAGGTGCCGATCTCGTTATTAGTGGTCGACGAGGCTCACTGTATCTCTGAATGGGGCCATAACTTTCGGCCCGACTATCTCAAGCTGCCGGACTACCAGCGCGAATTCAATATCCCTCAGGCGCTGCTCCTCACTGCTACCGCCACGCCGCAGGTCATTGACGACATGCAGGCCAAGTTCGCCATCGAGCCGCAGGATGTGGTCACCACAGGGTTCTATCGCTCCAACCTGAATCTGTGGGTCGAACCCGTGACCGGGTGGGACAAACGGCGCCGACTGGTGGAGTGGCTGGGCGCCAAGCCCGATCAGCCGACTATCGTCTACGTCACGCTGCAGAAAACCGCCGAGTACACCGCTGCGCACCTGGCGCAGAACGGCATTGCGGCCAGTGCTTATCACGCAGGGTTGCCCCACGATCAGCGCGAGTCTATCCAGCGGCAGTTCATGGAAGGCCAGCTCAATTGCATTGTGGCAACCATTGCGTTCGGCATGGGCATCGACAAGAGCGATATCCGCAACGTGGTGCATTTCGATCTGCCCAAATCCATTGAGAACTACAGCCAGGAAATCGGCCGCGCCGGGCGTGACGGCGCCCCGTCTGATTGCCTTGTGTTAGCCAATCGCGACAGCCTCAATGTGCTGGAAAACTTCGTTTACGGCGATACGCCGGAGTTGTTCGGCATTCGTTATGTCCTTGAAGATTTACTGGATGCCGGTCCGCAAGGGCAGTGGGAATTTCTGCTTGGACCATTGGCGGAGCAGGCCAATATTCGCCAACTGCCGCTGAAAACTTTGTTGGTGCAACTGGAGTTGCGCGGCATTATCGCGCCGCGCTATGCCTATTTCGCGGAATACCGCTTCAAGTTCCTGATCGAGCCGGGGGCGCTGGTGCAGCGTTTCGAAGGGGAGCGTCGGCAGTTTGTCGAGGCTTTGGTTGCGACGTCCACACGGGCGCGAACCTGGGCGACGGTGGATTTCGATGCGATGTATCAGCAGTATCAGGCCGAGCGTGGACGGGTGGTAACAGCGCTGGACTATTTTCAGGAGAAAGGCTGGATCGAGCTGGAAAGCAAGCAGATGACTGAGGTCTACAGCCTGCTGGTTACCGATTTTGATGCTGAGGCGCTTAGTGTCGAGCTGCATGAGTACTTCAGCGAGCATGAGACCTCGGAAGTCAAGCGGATCCACGCGATGCTTGAACTGTTCGCCAGTGAGCAATGCTTAAGCAGTCGGCTGGCGGATTACTTCGGTGATCACAAGGCGCCACGCCGCTGCGGGCACTGCTCAGTCTGTACCGGGCATGTCGCGCGGTTGCCGGAGCCTCCTGCGTTGGCACCGCTGGAAGCGCAGAGCTTCGAACAGCTGTGCGGTGCGTTCATCCTCAAGCATCAGGAGTACAGAGACCATGTTCCGAGTGCTGATTGCGTGACTCGATTCCTGTGTGGCATCAGCGTGCCGTTGTTCACCAAACTCAAAGCGCGAGGGATACCGGGCTTTGGTCAGTTGGAGGATTACCCTTATGCGGCGGTGAGGGATTGGGTGCGGGTTAATCTTAAAGAGCGCACGACTGATTGAATTGGAATGCAATTCCTTTGTGGGAGCGAGGCTTGCCCGCGATAAGGTCAACCTAATTTAGAGACATGGACCGAGGTATCGTTTATCGCGGGCAAGCCTCGCTCCCACAAAAAACTCGACCCTTTCGGAAAATGCCTATGACCAACACAACCCCGCAACGCGCCGACTACCGTCACTTCCAGCCCATCACCACGCGTTGGCACGACAACGATATCTACGGCCATGTGAACAACGTGACCTACTACAGCTTTTTCGACAGTGCTGTGAACACCTACCTGATAGAGCGCGGTGGGCTGGATATTCATGACGGTTCGGTGGTGGGCTTTGTGGTGAGTTCGTCGTGCGATTACTTTGCGTCGATTGCCTATCCCCAGCTGATCGAGGTCGGCTTGCGGGTTGCGAAGCTGGGCAACAGCTCCGTGCAGTACGAGTTGGCGGTGTTCAAGGCTGGGGAAGATGAGGCTTGTGCGGCGGGGCGCTTTGTTCACGTGTTTGTAGATCGGGGGTCCAATCTGCCGGTATCCATACCTGAGACGCTGCGCGAGGCGTTGCAGGCTTTAGTGGTCTGAAAACAACACTGGCCGCTTCATGGGCGGCCAGTGTGTTTGTCAGGTCAAACACGTCACTTAACGATGACGGTAGTGGTGTTTGTTTTTACGGTGGCCATGAGCGTGTCCACGTGGACCACGGTCACCACGATAGCGACGGTTATCACGATCATCGGCGCGGCTTTCGTTGCCCATGTAGTTACCCAGTGCGCCACCAGCACCGCCACCTGCGGCTGCGCCGACCAGGCTGCCAGTGCTGCCGCCCACGCTACGACCGATCACGTTACCGCCCGCAGCGCCCAGACCGCCGCCAATGGCTGCTTCTGTACGGCTGCGACGGTCGGCACCCACGGCCGCGCCACCTGCGCCACCCAGGCCTGCGCCAATCGCTGCACCTGTGTTGCCGCCCAGTTGTTGGCCGACAACGGAACCGAGTACCCCACCCAATGCACCGCCCACACCCGACTCAACCGTACCGCCTGCTGAGGCGAGACCACTGGCCAGAGTGAGTGACAACAACAGAATCGAGGAATACTTCATGCAATGAACCTCAAAGGGATGACGGCGCCGATGCTGAGGTTCTGCCGAGATTGTGGCAACGCAAATCCGACGAGTAACACGACTGCCACACAAATACCTAAGTTACTGTTTTTGCTCAGGAACTTAAGTGGTTTTTGACAGTCTGAGCTTACTTGATCAAGGCCCGTTTCTCGCGAAACGGGCCTTTTTTTGTGACTGCGAAATAACTTCTGCAGGACCGGCTTTAGCCGGGAGAGCAATAGTTTTGACGAAGAATATGTGGCGAATGTCCCGACGTCCTCCCGGCTAAAGCCGTTCCTACGGGGTACATCGGCCCTGTGGGAGCGAATTCATTCGCGAAAGCGGCTTTCAGAGCGACACAGGTGTATCGCCTGTGCCGGCCTCTTCGCGGATAAATCCGCTCCCACAGGGTTATGTATTTCCCCAATGGGATCAGTCTAAACCCTGATCAAACAATCCGTGCCGACTCAGCCGAACGCTCCAGCTTGATCGCCACGAACTTCGAGGTTGGCGTGCTGCTGCCATCCCCAACGCTTTCCAGTGGTACCAACGGGTTGACCTCTGGGTAGTACGCGGCAGCTTGACCTGCGGGAATGTCGAAAGCCAGCAAGGTGAAGTTCTTCACACGGCGCTCGCGACCATCACCCCAGATCGAAATCAGATCAACCTTCTGCCCTGGCTGGTAGCCAAGGCGAATGATGTCGGCTTCGTTGACGAACACAACATCACGCTGACCCTTCACGCCGCGATAACGGTCGTCCAGGCCATAAATAGTGGTGTTGTACTGATCGTGGGAGCGCATGGACTGCATGATCAGGTCAGGCTCCTGACCTGTGGAGCGCACGCTTGCGTGTACCAGATCAAGCGGAAGCATGTTGGGCTTGAAGTTGGCGCGCTCGGTTGCGGTGTTCCAGCGACGAGCACCTGCGGCGTTGCCCAGGTAGAAGCCACCTGGATGCTCCAGGCGCTGATTGAAGTCTTTGAAGCCTGGAATGGTGTCGGCAATCAGCTCGCGGATGCGGTTGTAATCTTCCACCAGCCACAGCCAGTCCACCGGCTGCTTGCCCAGTGTCGCGTTGGCAATGCCCGCAAGGATTGCAGGTTCCGAACGCATTTGACGGGACGACGGTTGCAGCTGGCCGTTGGAGGCGTGAACCATGCTGAACGAGTCTTCAACGGTAACGGCTTGCGGACCGTTGGCCTGTATGTCGATGTCGGTACGGCCAAAGCACGGCAGGATCAACGCTTCTTTACCGTGGCTCAAGTGGCTGCGGTTGAGTTTGGTACTGATCTGTACGGTCAGGTCGCAGTTGCTGAGAGCAGCAACGGTGCGGGCGCTGTCCGGCGTCGCCTGGGCGAAGTTGCCGCCCAGTGCGATGAAGACTTTGGCGCGGCCTTCGGCCATGGCGTGGATCGCTTCAACCACGTTGTGGCCGTTTTCACGCGGGACTTTGAACTGGAAACGACGTTCCAGCGCATCAAGGAAAAACGCCGGTGGACGCTCGTTGATGCCCATGGTGCGGTCGCCCTGCACGTTACTGTGGCCACGCACCGGGCACAGGCCAGCGCCTGGGCGGCCAATGTTGCCGCGCAGCAGCATAAGGTTGGCGATTTCCTGAATGGTCGCCACCGAGTGGCGGTGCTGGGTGATGCCCATCGCCCAGCACATGATGACGTTCTTGCCCTTGAGGTACATTCGCGCGGACTTTTCGATATCCGCCAGCGTCAGGCCAGACTGCTCGACGATCTTGTCCCATGGGGTGTCGTCGATAGTCGCCAGGTAGTCGAGCACACCATGGGTGTGTTCGTTAAGGAAGGCGTGGTCGAACACTGACGGCTCATTGGCCGCCTGCGCATCGCGTTCCCATTGAAGCAGGAACTTGGCCATGCCGCGCAACAGCGCCATGTCACCACCCAGTGCGGGACGGAAATAGGCGGTGTTGGTTGGACGATCACCGTTGGTGAGCATTTCGATCGGGTGTTGCGGATGCTGGAAGCGCTCCAGGCCACGCTCTTTGAGCGGGTTGACGCACACCACCTGAGCACCGCGTTGAACGGCTTCACGCAGAGGTTCAAGCATGCGTGGGTGGTTGGTGCCAGGGTTCTGGCCCCAGACGAAAATCGCATCGGCATGTTCAAAGTCGTCGAAGGTCACCGTGCCTTTGCCGACGCCAACGCTTTGCGACAATGCAACGCCGCTGGCTTCGTGGCACATGTTCGAGCAGTCAGGGAAGTTGTTGGTGCCGTAGGCACGAACGAACAGCTGATACAGGTAAGCGGCTTCGTTGCTGGCCCGGCCCGAGGTGTAGAACTCGGCCATGTTTGGGTTCGGCAAGGCTTTGAGGTGCTTGGCGATCAGGGCAAAAGAGTCGTCCCAGCTGATCGGCTTGTAGCGATCGGTTTCGGCGTCATAAACCATAGGCTCGGTCAGGCGGCCCTGATATTCGAGCCAGTAGTCGCTTTGCTCGCGCAAGGCGCTGACGCTGTAGCGGGCAAAGAAGGACGGGTCGACACGACGTTTGGTCGCTTCCCAGTTCACTGCTTTGGCGCCGTTTTCGCAGAACTTCACCATGCCGCTTTCTGGCGAATCACCCCACGCGCAACCTGGGCAGTCAAAGCCGCCGTTCTGGTTGGTCTTGAGCATCATGCGCAGGTTTTTCAGTGCGTTGTCGCTGGTCAGCCATGCATGAGTCACACTGATCAGTGCGCCCCAGCCACCGGCGGCACCTTTGTAGGGCTTGTAGCGCGGGACTGGTTTTTGGTCGGCTTCTTTATGCAGGCTCATGCTTGATTCTCCATCACGGGACTATAAACCCGCGGCGCACTGTGTTGCGGCAGGTGAATTAGGTTCAGGTTATGACGACGTGCCCACTGCAAGGCCAGGCCGGTAGGCGAGGACAAGCTGACCAACGTCTGGATACCGGCGCGCAGCACTTTCTGGATCAACTCCAGGCTGCAACGGCTGGTGACGATGGCGAGGCCGCCGATTATTGGAATTTGCTGGCGCACCAAAGCGCCAATCAACTTATCGAGGGCGTTGTGTCGACCGATATCTTCCCGGCCCAGCAGCAATTGCCCTTGGTTATTCATGAAAACGGCGGCGTGTACCGCACCGCAATGGCGACCCAGCGGCTGGAACTCACCAATACGCTGACGCAAGCCCTCAAGCCATTCGATAGGCGGTAGAGGTGCACCCGGCAGCACATTCAGTTCCGGCAGCGCCTGTTCAACAGCTTCCACTCCGCACAGGCCACAGCCGCTGGTCCCCGCCATTTGCCGACGCTGCTGTTTGAGGTCCCAAAAGGCACGGCTGGCGATTTCTACTTCGGCCTGCTGCGCAGAACCGCAGCCGCTGAGCTTGATATCGTAGATTTCATCGGGCGAAGCGATGATGCCGCTGCCCAGGCTGAAGCCCACCACAAAGTCTTCAAGGTCGGTCGGGGTGACCAGCATGACTGCCTGGCTGATGCCGTTAAAGGCGATGGCGAGTGCTACTTCTTCAGCGAGATCGGCAGGCGCCGACACATCGCGGTCGAGGTTCGAGTAGCTGTATGACTGGCTTGCGGCGGGCGCGGGCGATAGTTCTGCGGGCGCCGTACTGACCGTTCGCTTGGCGTGCATGGGAACGTACCGGCAGAGTGATATCGCACAAGACTAGGCGTCTTGTCGGATATCGTCTAATCGCTAGTTCCAATGCACTGATAGATGACGTCGATCAATGTTTTTCCATGAGTTTCTGGTAGAGCGCAAAACACGCTTCAGCCAGTACCGAGCGAGGTGCGCTGCGCCGCATGATCATGCCCAGACGGGCCATGGTGCGGGCGTCATCGATGGGTTGCAGACGCAGATCCTCAGTCAGGTTCACCAGCTCGCCTTCCAGCGGCATGATCGCGCAGCAGAAACCGCCATGGACGGCCTGAAGCAACTGATGAACGGCATCAGTCTGCAGCATCGGAATGAACTGCAGGCCGCGACTGTGAAAGTTGTGATCGATGGATTGGCGGAAGTGCATGCCGCTGGTCAACAAGCCCAGTGGCAGCTCAATCAGATCCGCCCAGGTCAACGGCTGCTCGCCAAAACTGAAGTGGCGATGATCGTAAAGCAGGCCCATGCGGGTTTCGGCCAGGGTCAGGGAGTCGAAACGTTCGCCGTCCAGGTGTTCCATGTAGGAAACGCCCAGATCAATGCGATTGCTCGCTAATTGTTCCAGGATCTGTTCGGAGCTGAGTGCTGACAGTTCGAAGCGCAGATTGGGATGGCTTTCATGCAACAACCGTAATAACGGCAGGGGGTCGAAGCTCGACAATGGCACCACGCCCATCCGCAGCGTGCCGACCAGGTGGCCGCGACACGCAGCCGCCTCGGCCTGCAAGCCGTCATAAGCCGCCAATACTGTACGTGCCCACGCCAGCACGCGTTCGCCCGGGGCGGTAAAGCCTTCGAAGCGCTGTCCGCGAACCACCAGTGGCAGCTCAAGCTCTTCTTCCAGGTTCCGCAGGCGCATCGACAGGGTCGGCTGGGTAATATTGCAACGTGCGGCAGCCTGGCCAAAGTGCCTCGTCTCATCGAGGGCGATCAGGAATTTGAGTTGTTTGATGTCCATATTCGCTCCATTGGTACTGCAAGCGAATGATTCTAGCCTGTTGATGTGTCGGATGGGCGGTCGGCTGCCGGTCGGACGGCCGTTCCTGAGTATCTGTTACGACTAACCTTGTCTGTTGGGCACGACAATAACAATCAAGGAGAACGGCACATGAGCTTGTTCAGTTTTCTAAAAGAGGCCGGGGAAAAGATCCTCGACGCAATTACGCCTGGTGATGCGAATGCCTCGGGTGAGGCGCTGAAGAAACACATTTCAGCAGTCGGGTTAGGCAACCCTAATGTCCAGGCCACCGTGGATGGCGGCAAGGTGACGGTCACCGGTGAGGTTGCCAGTCAGGAAGAGAAGGAAAAAATCCTGCTGACGCTGGGCAATATCGAAGGTGTGGAAACGGTAGACGACCAGATGACTATTGCAGCCGGTGCGGCGCTTGTGACTGCCGCGAAGTTCGTGACTGTGGAGAAGGGCGATACATTAAGTGCCATTTCCCTGCGGGTTTACAAAGACCCGAACAAATACCAGAAAATCTTCGAGGCCAACAAACCGATGCTCAAGGACGTGGATAAAATCTATCCGGGGCAGGTGCTGCGGATTCCTGAATAGTTGAGGTTGTGTATTTCATCTCCTTCGCGGGCAAGCCTCGCTCCAACGGGATTTACCGATTCTGTTGGAGCGAGGCTTGCCCGCGAACAGTGACTAAAGCCCCTCAATCAACTCCCGATAATCCTTCACCGCCGCAAACTCTTCGGTGTCTTTCGGCCCTTTCTGGCTGTTAGGTTCGCTGACCGCCAAAAGATGGCCGATACCGAAATCACGGGCGCTACGCAGGATCGGCAGGGTGTCGTCGATAAACAGGCTGCGCGCCGGATCGAAGGCAATGTCAGCTTGAAGCGCGTCCCAGAAGTGCGGACTTTCCTTGGGGAAACCGTAGTCGTGGGAACTGATCAGGCGTTCAAAGTACGGTGCCAGCTCAATCCGCTCCATTTTCAAGGACAACGAATCCCGGTGCGCATTGGTGATCATGATCACGCGCTTGCCTGCCTGCTTGATCGCAGCGAGGAATGTTTCGGCATCTGGGCGCAAGGCAATCAGGTCGGCGGTTTCCACCTTAAGGTCGCGTACTGACAACTTTAGCTCGGCGCTCCAGTAGTCCAGGCAATACCAGTTGAGCGTGCCCGCATTCTTTTCGAACAGCGGCTTCATCTCCAGCAACGCCATCGCCAGACTGACTCCGTGCAGTTCGGCATAGCGCTGCGGCAAATGTTGCAACCAGAAGTGCTCGTCGTAATAAAGATCGAGCAGGGTGCCGTCCATATCGAGCAGAACGGTATCGATGTCGCGCCAGGGCATTAAAGGCATTCGGGTCTCGCAAGGTATTGATGGGTGAAGTCAGCATATCCGAGACAGACAATCGGAAAAGCCACGGTATAGTAACCCGTCCACGCAAAGGAGCCCGACATGCGCCAGAAACCCACCGTACTTGCCCGCGAAATCGTCGCCAGTAGCCGTTTGTTCCGTGTTGAGGAGCTGCAATTGCGCTTCGCCAACGGCGTTGAGCGCACCTATGAGCGATTGGTCGGGCGCGGTAATGGTTACGGCGCAGTGATGATTGTGGCAATGCTGGATGCTGATCATGTGGTTTTGATCGAAGAATATTGCGGTGGCACCGATGAATACGAGCTGTCCTTGCCCAAGGGGCTTATCGAGCCAGGCGAAGACGTGCTGGCTGCAGCCAACCGTGAACTCAAAGAAGAAGCAGGCTACGGCGCGCGTCAACTGGAGCACCTGACCGAGCTTTCCCTGTCCCCCGGCTACATGAGCCAGAAAATCCAGGTGGTGCTGGCTTCCGATCTCTATGAGGAGCGTCTGGAAGGTGATGAGCCTGAGCCGATGCGTGTGGATAAAGTGAATTTGCGCGAGCTGTCGAGTTTGATAGAAAACCCACAGTTCAGCGAAGGCCGGGCGCTCGCTGCGCTCTATCTGGCGCGTGACCTGTTAACTCAGCGTGGATTGTTTTTGCCATGACCGATGTTTTCAACGGCCTGCCGCACCCGCTTCTGGAACCGGTTATCAAGCTTGTCCGCCTTGCTGGCGAGGTAATCCTGCCGCACTGGCGCGCCAATGTGACCGTGACCTCCAAGGCCGATGACTCACCTGTCACTGCGGCCGATATCGCTGCCCATCAGCTACTCGCTGAAGGCTTGCTGGCGCTGGCGCCGGATATTCATGTGCTGTCCGAAGAAGATGCCGATATCCCGCTGAGCGAACGCGCGAAGTGGGAGCGTTGGTGGCTGGTCGATCCGCTGGACGGCACCAAGGAGTTTATCTCCGGCAGTGAAGAGTTCACCGTAAACGTCGCCCTCATAGAGAATGGTCGTGTCGTGTTTGGTGTGGTTTCGATGCCAACCAATAACCGCTGCTACTTTGGAGGGGCCGGATTAGGCGCGTGGCGCAGCGATGACGATGACCACGTGACGCCGATCACTGTTCGTCAGGAACCGGGCGCCGGACATGACTTCACCGTAGTTGCCAGTCGCCGTCATACCAGCCCTGAGCAAGAGCGTCTGCTGGCCGGTTTGTCTGCCGCGGTCGGACATCTGCATTTGACCAACATCGGCAGCTCGTTGAAGTTCTGCCTGTTGGCTGAAGGCGCTGCCGATTGCTATCCACGGCTGGCACCGACGTCGCAGTGGGACACCGCTGCCGCGCAAGGTGTGCTGGAAGGTGCTGGCGGGGAAGTGCTTGAACTGTCCGGCGAGCCTTTCAGCTATCCACCGCGTGAATCGTTGCTCAACCCATTCTTTTTGGCGTTGCCTGCGGGAGCCGCCTGGCGTTCCGACTTGTTAGCGCTTGCTACTTCGTAAGAGGTGGGTTGCAGCCGTTACGCACGGTTTCTTCGTATCCGACATCTTGCCTGCCAGGCTCAATGTTCCATTCAGTTTTGGTATTGAGTATGTCCAGGTGACATATCAACTGGTGCCGCATCCCGTGAGTGTTTCCCCAGTTGGGGCTACCGGAGTAGTCCCGAATGACGGCGTCCACGATCAAGCCGGTTGAGGTTTCGCGACCTTTCAGGTCTCTCGTGCATTGCTCGGGTATGAGGCTGAGTGAATAGCGCTGAATATTGATATCGAAGCGCCAGATGCCTCTCTGGAAATAACTGGTACAGGCAGGGACGGTGATAGGCGCTTTGACTTCTGATTCAGCAGTTTCGACAGCCCGGACCTGACCGGCAGACGCCAGGTACAGAGCGGCCACGCATCCTGATAAAAATCGTCTGACGCCCATTTCCGTGTCCCTTCGATTGAATCCCTGTCTACCGAAGATTAGTTACGAAGTCGCAGAGCCCTAGACGGGTTAGCGATTGCTGTAAGCGTGAAATGTTGTAAGGCATATGCCTTAAGTGTGCACCACGTATTGTCCTGTAAACGATACTGCCTGTTCTTCACTGTTCTGATTACAGACTCTTGTCTTGAGGGTGAGCCTCGCTCGATTACGGCGTTGGTAGGTAGTCAGAAAACGCTCCCAATCCCGTTCCGAAGGCGCATCGCAAATGGCTACCGCATCACCACGAACCGGCAAGGGATAGCTGATCTGGCCGTCCTGGATCACGATGTGTCCGCCGTCGATACCAGCCTCTTTAAGGCGCAGGTGCAACCAGCCCCAACCGGCCAGCACGGCGCCGCAGTACAGGCTTCCGCCGAATAAAGTGCTTTTGTGATTGATGTTGGGGGCGAGCGGTAAATGCAGCCGCAGTTGGTGATCCTGCCAACTCAAGACTTTTACGCCCATCGCAAGGGTGAGCGGGATGTCGTGATGCAACACCTGCTCCAGTGCAGCGGCCTCTTGTGACATCTCGTTACCCTCGGGCTTCATTCCTGCTCATCCGCGCCGCCGCCGAAGCTCAGTCCGTGTTTGCGCAGTTTGTCGTGCAGGGTTTTACGCGGTAGCCCCAGCGCCTCCGCGAGGCTGCGCACGGAGCTGTGCGGCCGGGTCAACTCTGCTGCGATCAAGGCACGTTCGAAGCTTTCGACCTGCTCGCTGAGGCCCCCCGTGATCGTCGGCACCACCGGCACTTCGTTACCTTCCAGAGCAAGCTCCAGGCCCAGAGCAAAACGCTCGGCGGCGTTTTGCAACTCACGAACGTTGCCCGGCCAAGTGTGGCGCAGCAACAGGGCGCGTTGCGCGGGCTGCAGTTCATGTTTGGGCAGTCCGTGGCGCATGCTCGCCGCATCTGCATAGTGCTGGAATAGCATCAGCGCATCTTCGCCGCGCTCACGTAACGGCGGTATGCGCAGCGGTGCAACATTGAGTCGGTAATACAAGTCGGCGCGGAAGCGACCTTGATCCGCCGCCTGACGCAAATCCTCTTTGGTGGCCGCTATTACCCGAATATCCAGCGGGATTTGCTGATTGCCACCCAGTCGCTCGACCATTCGCTCTTGCAACAGGCGCAGCAGTTTGACCTGCACGTCCATGCTCATGCTTTCGATTTCATCCAGGAACAGCGTGCCGCCATTGGCGAATTCGAACTTGCCGATGCGGCGTTTCTGCGCGCCAGTAAATGCACCAGGCTCGTGCCCGAACAGCTCGCTTTCGACCACCGACTCTGCAAGCGCCCCCGCATTGATCGCAACAAATGGCCCGGTGCGGCGATTGGACAGATCATGCAGCGCCCGCGCCACGACCTCCTTGCCCGCGCCGGTTTCCCCAAGAATCAGCACGTCGGCTTTGGTTGCGGCCAGCGCACCGATCTGCTGACGCAGGCGCAGCATGGGTGCCGACTGACCGACCAGCCGTGCGCTTAATTGCTGCCGGTCGCTCAACGCCAGGCGCAGGCTTCGGTTATCCAGCACCAGACGTCGCAGTGCCAATGCCCGGCGCACGCTGTCGAGCAGCGCATCGCTGGCAAACGGTTTTTCCAGAAAATCGTAAGCACCGGCGCGCATCGCTTGCACGGCCAGTGGTACATCGCCGTGGCCGGTAATCAGCAGAACCGGTAATTCTGGGTCTCTGCCATGCAGGTCGCTCAACAGCTCAAGGCCATCCATGCCCGGCATGCGAATGTCGCTGACCACTACGCCCGGCCAGTCACGTTCGATGCGTGCCGCCAGGCCATTGGCCTCCGGCAGCGTCAGGACTTTCAGTCCGGCGAGATCCAGCGTCTGGCTCAAGGCCTGACGCAAGTGCGGGTCGTCGTCGATCAGCACTACCTGAATCTTGCTGTCGATGGCGGTCATGCAGATAAATCCTCTGGCGGTTGAAGGTTGACTCCGGATGCGCCGTCTCTCAGACGCAGCGTCAGCAGTGCGCCTCCGGTCGGGTGATTATCGAACAGCAGTTCACCGCCCAGCGCGCGCATCAGGGTATCGCAGATCGCCAAGCCAAGCCCAAGCCCCTGAGTCCGGGTCTTGGTGGTAAAGAATGGCTCTCGGGCACGAGCAAGTGCTTCCTGGGTAAAACCGGGGCCGTTGTCCCGAATGAACAGATTGACGCCATCCGGCGTCTGTTCGGCACTGATCCATATTTTGCGCGGCGGCCCTTTTTCAGTCAGCGCGTCCAACGCATTGGCCAGCAGGTTGCCGAGTACCTGACGCAGCCTCGTTTCGCCGGCCTGCACCCACAGCGTGGCGTCGGGCAGGTCGCGAATCAGTTCGACTTCCATGGCGCGCCGCCGCTTAGCCAGCAGCGATAGCGTATCGTCCAGCGCGGGTTGCAAGGCGACGCTTTCCGGCGCGTGGCGGTCGCGACGGGCGAAGGCGCGCAAGTGCGCGATGATCGACGCCATGCGGCCCGTCAGTTCACCGATCTGCTTGAGATTGCCTCGCGCGTCATCAGTACGTGAATGATCCAGCAGAACCTCTGCGTTCTCCGCGTAACTGCGGATCGCTGCCAAAGGCTGGTTGAGTTCGTGGCTGATGCTGGCGGACATGGTGCCCAATGCAGACAGTTTCCCGGCCTGTACTAATTCATCCTGGGCGCGGACCAGCTCCTGTTGGGCCTGCTCGCGCTCAAGAACTTCCTGTCTGAGACGGCTGTTCAGGCCTTCCAGGTCGCTGGTGCGCTCTACCACCCGGACTTCCAGCTCGCGCCGGGCCTTGGCTTCGAAAGCAATACGATCCAGATAATGCCGACGCCGCTGGATCAGGATGCCAAGCAGCAGCATGACCACCAACAACGCTGCGCCGCCGACGGCAACGACGGTGCGTACCGGGCGATCGATCAACGCACGAGGGGCCAAAATATTTACGTTCCAGCCGGTCTCTTCGATCTCCTGGCTTTGAGTCAGCCAGGCGTTGTCATCGAGCAGCAGCGGACGTGGATCGCGGGTCGGGTAGGGCTGGATCGCCACGATGGCTTGTTTTTCTTCTTCGCTCAGAGCACGGGTCGAGCGGAAGCGCCATTCAGGCCTTGAGGTCAGAACGACGACCCCATTGTGGTCGGTGAGCAGCAGTTGCTCAGGGGTTTTACCCCACAGGTTTTCGGTATGGTCCAGATCAATCTTGACCACCAGTACACCGATCACTTTGCCGCTTTCACGCACCGCAGAGGCGAAGAAGTAGCCACGTTTTGCCGAGGTGGTGCCCAGACCGAAGAAGCGCCCCAGGTTACCTGCCATTGCCTCGCTGAAATACGGGCGGAACGCGAAGTTGCGGCCGACAAAGCTGTCGCGCTTGTCCCAGTTGGACGCGGCAATTGTCGTACCGTCTGCGTTCATCAGGTACATGACTTCAGCGCCAGTCTGGCGCACGATGGTTTGCAGCAAATGGTTGGCAGCCTCCTGCGGGGCGCTACCTTGCGGAGCTTTCAGTGCGGCGGGCAGGTCCGGCAACTGACTGAGAATCTGCGGCAGGGTTTCGTAACGGTGCAGCGTACCCAGCAGGTTGGCGACGTAGAGGTCCAGCGTCTGCCGATTCTGGCTGACCAGTTCGTTACGGTAATAACGCTCGGCCAGATGCTCCAGCGGCCATAGCAGTGGCGCCAGACACAGGGCCAGCAGCGCAAGGCTTCGCCAGCGCGGGCGGGGCGGGAGTGTGGAGTTTTTGGTCATTGTTGGACTGCGCTAAGGGTCGGCTTTTGGGGACACCTTAGTGACGCTATCGCGAGCAAGCTCACTCCTACAGGTACGGTGTTCCCTCTGTAGGAGTGAGCTTGCTCGCGATGGGGCCGGTCCCGGCAATGCAAATACTAACCCTGCTCAGCCAGGCACTCCAGTAACGCGCTGTGCCAGTCTGGTTGTTTCACGCCCCATTCGCGTTGGAGGAGGCCGCAGTCGAGCCGCGAGTTGAGCGGGCGAGCGGCGGGTGTTGGATAGGCGCTGGACGGAATCGCTTCCAGTGTTGCGCACTTTTTACCTTGCACGCTTAGCTGCTCGGCAATGGCCTGAGTAAAACCAAACCATGAAGTTTCGCCGCTCGCGGTCAGGTGATAAGTGCCCCAGGCGCCCGGTTCTCCATCGCGCCAATGTTCGATCAGCTGGCGCGTACTCTGCGCAATGGTTCCGGCCCACGTGGGCGCACCTACTTGATCGGCCACGACGTTGAGCGAATCGCGCTCCTGTAGCAGGCGTTGCATCGTCAGCAGGAAATTACGCCCCGTGTTGGAGTAAACCCAACTGGTGCGCAGTATCAAATACTGCCCGCCGACGTATTCGATAGCTTGTTCACCTGCCCACTTGCTGGCGCCATAAACGCCTAAAGGTGCGGGCTTATCCTGCTCGGTCCAGGGCGTGGCTTTGCTGCCGTCGAACACGTAGTCCGTTGAGTAGTGAATCAGCGGGATGCCCAGTTCTTTCGCCTGATCGGCAAGCATGCCGGCTGCGATCGCATTAACTGCAAGCGCTGTTTTCTGGTCTGTTTCGGCCTGATCCACTGCGGTATAGGCTGCAGCGTTGATGATCATGTCTGGCTTTAAATCCTGGATCTGATCGAAGTCAGCCATCTGATCGCTCAGGTCCAGTTTGTCGCGGCTGAGGACGATCAGTTCACCCAGGCCCGCCAAGGTCTTCTGCAACGCTTGGGACACCTGGCCGTTCTGGCCGATAATGACGATTCTCAGTGGCTTGCTCATGGAAACAGGTCAGCCTCTTTTAATGCTCTGCCGTTTTGATCTTTGGCCGACAGTTGCGGCGTACCGTCCAGCTGCCAGTCGATAGCCAGATCCGGGTCATCCCAGCGGATGCAGCGCTCTGCGGCCGGTGTGTAGTAGTCAGTCGTTTTGTAGAGAAATTCGGCGTAGTCGCTGAGCACTACAAAACCATGTGCAAAGCCCGCCGGGATCCAGAGTTGCCGGGCGTTTTCGGCAGACAGTCTGACGCCGACCCAGCGACCGAATGTAGGTGAGCTTTTGCGAATGTCTACCGCAATGTCCAGGACTTCACCCACCGTCACGCGTACCAGTTTGCCCTGGGCATTTTCGATCTGGTAATGCAGGCCGCGCAGTACGCCTTTGGCCGAGCGGGAGTGATTGTCCTGCACGAAGCTCAGGTCACGCAGCCCAGTGGCGTCAGCGAATGCTTTGGCATTGAAGCTTTCGTAGAAGAAGCCTCGTTCGTCACCAAATACGCGTGGCTCAAGAATGAGTACTTCGGGGATCTCACTGGCAATTACATTCAACGGCTTTCCCCCGCCAGTTTGAACAGGTACTGGCCGTACCCGGTTTTACCAAAGTATTGAGCGCGCTCCAGTAACTGCTCGCGATCAATCCATTCGTTCTGATAGGCGATTTCTTCAAGGCAAGCGACTTTCAGGCCTTGGCGATGCTCGATGGTTTGAACGTACTGCGACGCGTCCAGCAAGCTGTCATGTGTACCGGTATCCAGCCATGCGAAGCCGCGGCCGAAACGCTCTACACGCAGATCTCCGCGCTGTAGGTAAGCGTTGTTGACGTCAGTGATTTCCAGCTCACCACGGGGTGAAGGTTTGACGTCTTTGGCAATACGGATGACCTCGTTGTCGTAAAAATACAAACCTGTCACCGCATAGCTGGACTTGGGCACTTTGGGTTTCTCTTCAATGGACAGCGCACGACCGCTCTCATCGAAATCAATGACCCCAAAACGCTCTGGATCCTTGACCCAATAGCCGAATACAGTCGCGCCGGATGTCTTGGAAGTGGCCGCTTTCAATTGGTCGCTGAAGTGCTGACCATGGAAAATGTTATCGCCTAGAATCAGGCAGACTGAATCATCGGCAATAAACTCCTCCCCAATAATAAACGCCTGCGCCAGCCCATCAGGCTTGGGTTGCTCGGCATATTGGAAGCGCACACCGAACTGGCTGCCGTCGCCCAGCAGGCCGCGGTATTGAGGTAAGTCCTGAGGCGTTGAGATGATCAGGATTTCCTGAATGCCCGCCAGCATCAACACTGAGATCGGGTAGTAAATCATCGGTTTGTCGTAGATAGGCAGCAGTTGCTTGGAAACCCCCAGAGTGATGGGGTGCAAGCGTGTGCCGGAGCCACCGGCCAGTACGATTCCTTTGGTCATGCGATGAGATCCTTGGGGGCGGTGAAGCCCAGTCGTTGGCCTTGATAGCTGCCGTCCTGTACCCGGCGGCACCACTCCAGATTGTTCAGGTACCACTGCACGGTTTTGCGCAAGCCTGATTCGAACGTTTCTTCAGGAACCCAGCCCAGGTCGCGTTCGATCTTGCTGGCATCAATGGCATAGCGCTGGTCGTGACCCGGACGATCAGCCACGTAGGTGATCAGGTCCGCGTAGTGGGCGATGCCCGCAGGGCGTGAAGGTGCCAGCTCTTCCAGCAGCGCGCAGATGCCTTTGACCACGTCGATATTCTTCTGCTCGTTATGGCCACCGATGTTGTAGGTCTCGCCCACAGCACCTTCGGTGACTACTTTGTACAAAGCGCGGGCGTGGTCTTCGACAAACAGCCAGTCGCGAACCTGCAGACCGTTGCCATAGACCGGCAATGGCTTACCCGCCAGGGCGTTGAGAATAACCAGCGGGATCAGTTTCTCCGGGAAGTGAAACGGTCCGTAATTGTTGGAGCAGTTGGTCACGACCACCGGCAGTCCGTAGGTCCGCTGCCAGGCCCGAACCAGATGATCGGATGCAGCTTTGCTGGCTGAGTAGGGGGAGCTGGGTGCGTACGGCGTGGTTTCAGTGAACAGATCATCGACACCATGAAGGTCGCCATACACCTCATCGGTGGAAATGTGGTGAAAACGGAATGCTCCACGCTCGGCTTCAGGCAACTTCAGCCAGTAACCGCGCACGGCTTCGAGCAGGCTGTAAGTGCCGACGATGTTGGTCTGGATAAATTCAGACGGGCCATCGATGGAGCGGTCCACGTGGGACTCCGCTGCCAGGTGCATGACCGCATGTGGCTCGAAACGAGCCAGTACCTCGCTGACTTTGGCCTGATCGCAGATGTCCGCCTGGACAAACTCATAGCGGGTGTCGGTGGAGATGCTGGTCAGCGATTCCAGATTGCCCGCGTAAGTCAGCTTGTCAAAATTCAGCACTTCGTGAGTGGTGTTCTGTATGAGATGGCGGATGAGCGCCGAGCCGATAAAGCCTGCGCCGCCAGTAACGAGTATTCGCATAAATTCGCCTTGTGCCTTCCAGGTCTTGACGCTGCTGATGGAGCATAGCTTGTTGTTGTAACTCGAGACGTGCAAGCAGGATTAACCAGGAACATGTACTTCGGTCATGAAAAGAATTGATCATGTTTGTGAAGCGCGCCGGTAAACCGCCACTTACAGTCGCCGAGCAGCCATGATTTGCTGGTCAGACTCCGGCACACCTATAGTTGAAGTTGTGAAATTCATTCGCTGTGTATAACAAGACCGAGGTTCCTGAATGCCGCTCGCCACGTTGATTCGTCGTTCCAGTCTGCCTTGCCCGGACGTCGGCCCCGAGCAGGCATTGCTGTTGCTGGAGCACCATTACGGACTAAGCGGCACGCTGAAAGAACTGGGCAGCCAACAGGATCGTAACTTTCTGCTCGATACCGGTGAGCGGTGGTTTGTGCTGAAGATATGTCATGGGGATTATTCTGCGCAGGAGCTGGACGCACAACACGCAGCGTTGTGGCACCTGGCTGATAACGTTCATGTCAGGGTTCCTGGAGTGAGACTGACTGATTCGGGTCAACAACTGTTGTCTTTGGAGATTGGCGGCCAGGCTGTTCACCTCCGCCTGCTGGAATTCATCGACGGCCAGGCTTTAAGTCATCTCAAGCATCTTCCGCTTGATGTTGTGACGGGCCTTGGCGAGCTGTGCGCACACGTTGATCGTTCCCTTGCCAGCCTCGAACATCCTGGGCTGGAGCGTGTGCTGCAGTGGGATCCGCGCTACGCTCAGGCCGTGATCAGGCATCTGCTGCCAGTCATTGGTAACGAAGAAGAACGTACTTGTCTTGAGCAAGCAACCGAACAAGCGCAGCGACGGCTTATCCCGCTTATCTCAAAACTGCCAGTGCAACCGGTGCACCTGGATATCACCGAATACAACGTGGTCTGGACGCGAAATGCTCACGTGCATTGGCAATTGCAGGGCCTGATCGATTTCGGCGATCTGGTCAGTACCTGGCGGGTGGCAGATTTATCCGTAACGTGTGCTGCGTTGCTGCATCACTCCAACGGCGATCCGCTGTACATACTGCCGGCCATTCGCGCCTATCACGCGATCAATCCGCTGCAACATGAAGAGCTTCAGGCGTTATGGCCGTTGATTGTCGCCCGCTCTGCAGTGTTGGTGCTCAGCAGCGCGCAGCAGGCCGAAGTCGAGCCGGATAATGCCTACATCCAGGCGAACATCGACAGCGAATGGGCAATTTTTGATGTGGCGACGTCAGTGCCGCTGGCCTTGATGGAGGCGGCGATTCTTGCGGCCGTGAATGTTCGCGATCCATTGATTCCTATTGTGGATTATCGGCCACTGTTGCCGAGCCTGAGCGGGCGAGAGTTTCGGTTGGTGGATCTGGGTGTGCTCAGCGAACACTTTGCCGCAGGTAACTGGACGCATAACGGCATCGACGAACTGTTACTCAAACAAGCGGCGCAGGCCACAGGGCAGTCGGCAAGCCTGTTTGGAGAGTATCGGTTGTCGCGCACGGTGATCGACAGCGCCAAAGAGCCAGAAACGTTCGCCTTGCATGTCGAGCTGCACCTGACGACAGCCGCGGCGCTTCATGCGCCGTTCGACGGTACGCTCAGGCTGACCGCCGACGCGGCTTTGTTGTTGGTGGGCGATCAAATAAGTCTGAAAATCTGGGGTGCAGCGCTGGAATTGACGCCGGGGGCCAGCGTTCTAGCCGGTGAGGTGATCGGCCACGGTAGCGGCTCACTGTTGCTGCAGCTGTGTTCCGCTCCAGACCTGAGTCCGCCATTGTTCTCCACGCCTTCCTGGGCAGATGCATGGCAGGTGTTGTGTCCTTCACCCGCTGCGCTGTTGGGGTTTGGTTGTGACGCACCCTCACTGCCGGATTCTGCTGAACTGCTGGCGCGTCGCGATGCCAGTTTCGCTCGCTCGCAAAAGCATTATTACCAGGCTCCGCCGCAGATCGAGCGGGGCTGGCGCAACCACCTGATCGACATGCAGGGTCGCTCTTATCTTGACATGCTCAACAACGTTGCCGTGCTGGGGCACGGTCATCCGCGCATGACCATTGAGGCAGGGCGGCAGTGGTCGCTGCTCAACACCAACTCGCGGTTTCATTACGCGGCGGTTGCCGAGTTCTCCGAACGTCTGCTCAAGCTGGCGCCGGAAGGCATGAATCGTGTGTTTCTGGTCAACAGCGGCACCGAGGCCAACGATCTGGCAATACGTCTTGCCTGGGCTTATAGCGGCGGGCGCGACATGCTCAGCGTGCTGGAGGCTTATCACGGCTGGTCGGTAGCAACCGATGCAATCTCGACGTCGATTGCCGACAACCCTCAGGCCCTCAGCACCCGTCCGGACTGGGTACATCCCGTGACGGCGCCGAACACTTATCGGGGCGAGTTTCGGGGTACAGACAGCGCGCCGCAGTATGTGCGCAGTGTCGAGCATGTCCTGCAGCAACTGGCGGCCCAACAACGCCAGGTCGCGGGCTTTATCTGTGAGCCTGTATACGGCAATGCGGGCGGGATTTCTCTACCGCAGGGTTACTTGCAGCAGGTTTACCAGAAGGTCAGGGAGCAGGGCGGTGTGTGCATCGCTGACGAAGTGCAAGTTGGCTATGGCCGCCTGGGTCATTATTTCTGGGGCTTCGAAGAGCAGGGCGTGGTGCCGGACATCATTACCATGGCCAAAGGCATGGGTAACGGTCATCCCCTGGGGGCCGTGATTACCCGTCGCGAAATTGCCGAAGCGTTGGAGGCTGAGGGGTATTTCTTCTCCTCGGCGGGCGGTAGTCCTGTCAGTTGCCGGATCGGCATGGCGGTGCTGGACGTCATGGAGGAAGAAAAACTCTGGGATAACGCTGAGACAGTGGGCGGGCATTTCAAGGCCCGGCTGCAAGCCTTGATCGACATTCATCTGCTAGTCGGTGCCGTTCATGGCATGGGCTTTTATCTGGGCGTTGAATTGGTGCGTGATCGCCAGAGCCTGGAGCCCGCGACCGAAGAAACAACTTACCTGTGCGACCGGCTGCGGGATCTGGGCATTTTCATGCAGCCAACCGGCGACTATTTGAACATCCTGAAAATCAAACCACCGATGTGCACAACCCGGCAGAGCGTGGATTTTTTTGTGGATAGTGTGTCGAAGGTGTTGTACGAACTGCAGCACGTCTAAACCTGTGTGCGAATTCATTCGCGAAAGCGGTGTGTCAGACTCGGATATTTTTCAGGGCCGCCGCCCTCGCGAATGAATTCGCTCCCACCGTAATCTCATTTCAATTCAGCAATTGCGATAGGCTGTAATCAGATTTTTATCGACTAAATTTGTCATTGTTACTCTTTGGTATTATTTATTTGCTACCTGTACCGATTTTTATCGTCTATAAAGTCGCGCAAACATCGAATGCTCGATTCAATCTTTCGACGCCTCACTGGAGTCCTGATCACCCATGACCACTCTCAACAGCACGCCACGCGCCGACGGTTTCCATATGCCCGCTGAATGGGCTCCTCAGACCCAGACCTGGATGGTCTGGCCTGAGCGTCCGGATAACTGGCGTCTGGGTGGCAAGCCGGTTCAGACTGCTCACGTTGCTGTTGCCAAGGCCATCGCGCGCTTCGAGCCAGTGACCGTTGCGGTTTCGGCTGCTCAGTACGACAACGCGCGTGCACGCCTGGATGTGCCGAATATCCGTGTCGTGGAAATCAGTAACGATGACGCCTGGGTACGTGATACCGGCCCGACCTTCGTGATCAACAATCAGGGCGAAGTACGTGGCGTGGACTGGGACTTCAATGCCTGGGGCGGTTTCGACGGTGGTCTGTACGCTCCGTGGAATCTCGACTCGCAGCTGGCGAGCAAGGTGCTGGAAATCGAGCGATGCCCACGCTATGTGACCCCAGGTTTCGTTCTGGAGGGCGGTTCGATTCATGTCGATGGCGAAGGCACGCTGATCACCACCGAGGAATGCCTGCTCAACCGCAATCGTAACCCGCATCTCTCTCGCGAAGAGATCGAAGCGATCCTCAGCGCCAACCTGGCTGTGGATAAAGTGATCTGGCTTCCTGATGGGCTGTTCAACGACGAAACCGACGGGCATGTCGATAACTTCTGCTGCTACGTACGACCGGGCGAAGTGTTGCTGGCCTGGACCGATGATCCCAAAGACCCCAACTACTCACGTTGTCACGCGGCGTTGGGTATTTTGGAAAACACCCGGGATGCCAAGGGCAGGGCATTCGTCGTTCACAAGATGCCAATCCCGGGTCCTTTGTTCGCCACCGAAGAAGAATGCGCGGGTGTCGATCAGGTGCATGGCAGCCAGGAACGCAACCCATCGGTGCGCCTGGCGGGTTCTTATGTGAACTTCTTGATTGTGAATGGCGGGATTATCGCCCCCAGCTTTGACGATCCGATGGACGGAAAAGCCCTGGAAATACTGCAACAGCTGTTTCCGGAGCACGAAGTGGTCATGGTTCCGGGGCGTGAATTACTGTTGGGTGGCGGCAATATCCACTGCCTGACCCAGCAACAGCCAGCGCCTCAGCGGGCCTGAATTATGAAGCGCGGTTACATTCGCGTTACATAGTTGGCTTCGTTCTTGCTGTGATCAAGCCCATCCAGGTGATGGGCTTTTTTGTGGGGTTACGTTTCTGACGTCTTGCCTTCTGGATGGGGCGACGGCCGGTTTTGAAACGTTCTCCACTTAGCCTTTCTGTCACAAAGGGTCAGTACATTGAGCCCCTCACGACTTAAGAGGTTGTCCTATGAACGCAGGTCTAGAGCATCGCGCTCGTAATTTGTCTGCTAGTAGCGAAGCGCGCCAGATGATGGCTGACTGGTTAAGGACGACCAGTATGCGCAAACCTCAACGCCCAGATGTGAGGCAGATGCTTCTGCAGCGTTACCCCGCGGGGCTCTTCAATGAAGCCGAGCTTGAAGCGCTTTTGAGCGTACTCAAGGATGAAAGCCCCTCCAAAAGCGATCCTGCGGGACAGTTATAAGCATAGAAAGTTTCGCAAATTGACAGTTTTATGACCGGCGGATACGATTTGCGTCCTCCGCCTGTGGCCATTGCGCCATGTACGTGCATCAGTAGTCCACTGCGATGATTTCGTGCGGGCTTCACGAATATGACATTCGGAAGCCGCAGACACCCCTTGGGTTGTCGCCACAGTGCGCGATCAAATCAGCAGAAAAAAGGACAACTGGAAATGCTTAACAAACGGATTAGTTTGGTTGCACTGGGTCTGATCAGTGCTGGCCAGGTCATGGCTGACAGCCAGGCAGACTCCAAAGGCTTCGTTGAAGACAGCCACCTGAATCTTGCACTGCGCAACGCTTACATCAATCGCGATTACAAAAAGCGTGAGCCAAACTCTGATCGTGCAGAGTGGGGCCAGGCTTTCACCGGCGCATTCGCCTCCGGTTTCACCCAAGGCACCGTTGGCGTGGGCGTTGATGCATTCGCGCTCTACGGCATTCGTCTGGACGGCGGCAAAGGCCGCAGTGGCGCTCCCGGTATCGACTTCTTCAAGCAAGGCGACAGCGGCGCAGCTGCTGATGACCTCGCTCGTGCGGGTGCCGCAGTCAAGGCGCGTATCTCTAATACCGTTATCAAGTACGGCGATCAAATGCCAGCGCTCCCAGTGCTGAGCTATGACAACGGTCGTCTGTTGCCAGAAAGCTTCACGGGTACATTGATCACTTCCAAAGAGATCGAGGGTCTGGAAGTCAACGTGGGTCGCTTCACTCAGGAAGCCCGCAAGTCTGCCGAAGGGCGTGACAGTGGTGGCCTGAAAAGCATCAACGTTTACGGCGCCAGCTACAAGTTCACCGATGAGTTCACTGCCGCGTTCTACGCCTCCGACAACGAGGACGTATTCAAGAAGCAGTACGTGAACCTGAACTACGTGTTTGCGTTGGCACCTGACCAGTCGTTGACGTTCGACTTCAACGGCTACAAAACCAAGATGGACAAGGATTTCTCGGCGTCCACTCTGGCGGGCGACCGTGACAACAAGATCTGGAGCCTCGCGGCGACCTGGGCTGTGGGCATTCACTCTTTCACCCTGGCTCACCAGCGCAGCACCGGCGAGACCGGCTACAACTACAGCGGCTACCAAAATGACGAAGGCTACGGTGATGGCGGTAACACCATCTATCTGGCCAACTCGTACTGGTCTGACTTCAACGGTAAAGACGAGCGCTCGTGGCAAGCAGCCTACGGCATTGACCTGTCCGGTCTGGTTGCTCCAGGTCTGAGCTACAAAGCGGCCTATGTGCGCGGTACCAACATTGACGACGGCAGCGGCCGTGGCAATGGCACAGAACGCGAAATCTTCAGCCAGTTGACCTACGTGGTACAGAGCGGCCCGGCTAAAGACTTGTCCCTGCGTCTGCGCAACTCGTTCCTGCGTGTTTCGGACAACGCCAGCCAATACAACTTCAACGGCAACGAAACCCGTATCTTCGTTGACTACCCGATCAACGTTTTCTGATACCGCGCAATCTGGTTGTAAACGCATGACCGGTGGGAGCGAATTCATTCGCGAAGAAGCCAGTACATTCAGCGCAAATTGCGTCTGCAGTGATACAGCTTTTGCGAATGAATTCGCTCCCACAAGTTATTGGGCTTCAGGTCCGGCTACTATGTGTTTCACCTCAGCCTGACTCGGTCACTCCCATGGCCCTCGCCGCACCTCCCGACCTTTCTGATACCGCCGTGCCTGTGCAACCTCTGGCGCGTACCTATCCGCGTGGGCGTTTTATCGAGCCTCATGAGCATGTATGGGGTCAGGTGCTGTACGCCATCTCCGGGGTGATGTGGGTGGAAACGCCGCTGGAAGCGTTGGTCGTACCGCCACAACGTGCAGTGTGGCTACCGCCGGGCGTGATACATGGCATTCGCGTCGTTACCGATCTGGAGATGCGCAACATCTACCTGCGCCCGGCCATCGCCGATACGCTGGAAAAAACCGTGCAGGTCTTTGAAGTTGGCCGTCTGTTACGCGAGCTGATTCTGGGGTTGGTCGCGCAGGCCGATGATCAAGAGTCGGACTATTACGACGCGCTGGTAAGCCTGGCGCTTCTGGAGTTGCAACGCGCAAAACGTTCGATTCTGAAAATCCCCATGCCGGACGACTCGGACCGGCGCTTGCTGAGTCTCTGTCAGGCTGTGATGAGTGAGCCGTCACTGGACATACCGTTCGAGCAACATGCTGAAAATGCCGGAGCCAGTGTAAGAACCCTGGCGCGCCTGTTTCAGGGCTCATTAGGGATGGGCTTCGCTGAGTGGCGTCGTCAGGTGCAACTGGCGACCTCGGTGGCTGAGATCATTCAGGGCGTACCGGTCAGCACCATCGCGCGATCCTTGGGCTATTCGCCCAGCAGTTTCAGCGACATGTTCAAGCGCGAGTTGGGTGTGGCGCCTTCGCAGTATTCCGCATAGCGTTCCTGGCAAGGGAATATTCGTAGGACCGGCTTTAGCCGGGAGGGCATTATTTCCATAGATGAATACACAGTGGATGTACTGGCCCCCTCCCGGCTAAAGCCGGTCCTACGGATCTACGTTTGTAGGGAAGGCGTTGTGCCAACGACACCAAGTCACCCTGACCGATATTCAGAAGTCCTTGGCCGATAGCTTTTTTCGCCCATCCCTAAACTGCGTGCATGAGCAATTTATGCACGGGGTTCACCATGAGCTACCTCATCTCCATCGTCATTGGAATCGCCGTAGGCCTGCTTTACGGCGCCCTTGATTTCCGCTCGCCCGCACCGCCCGCTGTCGCACTCGTTGGCCTGACCGGCATGTTGCTGGGCGAAAAGCTGTGGCCGATGGGCAGGCAACTGGTTGCCACCTGGCTTTCCTGATCATTCATTTCCTACTCAATGGAGGCTTCCATGAAAGCCCTGCAGTTCTCCCGAACCGGCGACCTCGCCGCTCTGCAATATGTCGACCTGCCCACACCTGTGCCCGCACAGAATGAAGTGCTGATTGAGATCAAAGCCGCAGGCCTGAACCCCAGTGATGTGAAGAACGTCCTTGGGCGTTTTCCCTACACCACCTTGCCGCGGGTACCTGGCCGGGACTTTTCGGGCGTGGTCATTGAAGGCCCTGACGACCTGTTGGGACGGGAAGTGTGGGGCACCGGTAAAGAACCAGGCTTCTTCCGCGACGGCTCTCACGCTCAGTTTTTGACCTTGCCCGCCAAGGGCGTTGCGCTCAAACCAAAGGCGCTGAACTTCAGTCAGGCCGCCAGCCTGGGCGTGCCTTACACCACTGCGTGGGATGCTTTGCAACGCAGCCTTGTCAATGCCGACACACGCTTGCTGGTCATCGGGGCCAATGGTGCAGTGGGCAGTGCGGCTTTGGCTCTGGGCAGGATTCTCGGCGCTCGTGTACTCGGGGCAGTTCGTCGTCCGGAACACATTGCCACGCTGCAAGAGCAAGGCTTCGACGGCATTGTGCTAGGCAAGCCTGAAGAGCTGGCGGCGCAGGTCAACGGGGTTTTCCAGAGCGGTGCCGATGTGATTTTCGACACCACGGGCTTCTGGCTTCCAGCTGCGGTGCCTGCTCTGGCAACCTTCGGCCGTATCGCAATCATCGCGGCACCTGTGGACGGCCATGTACAGCTGCCTTCATTGGCGCTGTACCGTAAAGGCGGCTCGGTGGTGGGGATCAACTCGCTGCTTTACGACTGCCAGGCCTGCGCGAAGATGCTCGACCAGTTCGGTCGATTCTTCGACGAAGGCAGCTTGCCGCTGCCGACAGGTTTGGTCGAGTCGCCATTGGGCGAAGCGCCGGCGCGGTACGAAGAGGTTAATGAGGGCGCGGGGGAGAAGGTGATTTTATTGCCTTAATTACAGATGCCGAGCGGATGTCCATAGCACCACTCGGTCACACAGTAAAAGCAGAACCCGTAGGACTGGCTTTAGCCGGGAGGGCATTATTTCTGATGAACGACATTCAGAAAGTGTACTTGTCCCCTCCCGGCTAAAGCCGGTCCTACGGATTGTTGTTTGCCGCGCTGCCTGCTGCCAACCTCTCAAACTAACGGTTAAACCGCTCAACGAGCGCACGTAACCCGCGAGAAGTATTTTCCAGTTCAGTTCCCCTAGCCACGGCCGCATTGGCGTTGCTAGCGGAAGTTTCGAACGTTGCTGCGACGTTATTGATCTGTCGGGAAATATCCTCTGCCACATGGGCCTGCTCTTCAGAAGCAGTCGCCATTTGATGGCCCATGCTGCTGATGCGCGCGATGGCCTCGCGAATGCCCTGCAAGGCATCTTGGGCTTCGATGACCTGAGAAACTCCATTATCGGCTTCGCTGATACCCACCTGAGCGATGCTTACCGCTTCATCTGCGCCTTTCTTCAACGACTCGATGACTGCCTGAATCTGTTGAGTCGACTCCCGCGTTTTGCCCGCCAGTGCGCGCACCTCATCCGCCACCACGGCAAAGCCGCGTCCTTGCTCCCCGGCTCTTGCTGCTTCGATCGCTGCGTTGAGTGCGAGGAGGTTGGTCTGATCGGCGATGGCCTGAATCACACTGGCGGCCGACATGATCTGCTGGGTTTCATTGGCCAGATTGTCCACGGCGTTGCTGATACTGGTGACCGTACCGGCCAGGCGCTGGATGGCTTCGCGGGAGCTACCGGCCACTTTGTTGCCCTGTTCGGCCAGTTCGTTGGCGGTGGTCGCTTCGGTCGCGGTTTGCTGTACATGTTTAGCGACTTCATTGATGGACGCCGCCATCTGCGTCATGGCCGCGGCGGTCAAGTCAGTTTCCGCGCGTTGCTCCAGCAAGGCATGCTCACTCTGCGTGGACAATTGTGATGAGTGCCCGGCGGCTTCCGAGACCTGGGCCGCCAGGTCGCTCAAGCGGGTCAGCGCAGTGCGCAGTCGAGCGTCCTCGCTGATCAGGATCATCTCGACTTGCGCGCTCTTGCCGTATGCGTCGCTATAGGCGAGCGCGCTTACCGGATCAGTGAAAGCACCCGGCGCGCTACGGATAATGCGCGCCAGCTGCCGCTCGAAGCGGAAGTACGCCCAGCCGCCAAGTGCCAGAAACAGCAACGCGTTGGCAACATGAGCCAGGGTATCTGGGAGCAACATGTTGACCGCCACACCCAGAGCGGCAGCAATGGCTGGCACAGCCGTAACGCTTAGAAATGCCATTACATGGCGAGAACCTGCGACGGCTTTTTTGCCGCCGCGTAACCGGGCGTAAAGTGTTTCGGCGCGGATGACCTGTTCTCGCGTGGGCTTGACACGTACTGACTCGTACCCGATCAAACGGCCGTCTTCGAGGATCGGCGTGACGTAGGCACTGACCCAGTAATAGTCGCCGTTTTTGCAACGGTTCTTGACGATGCCCATCCAGCTTTTACCTGCCTTCAGATAACTCCACATCAGTCCGAAGACCGCCGCAGGCATGTCCGGATGGCGCACCAGATTGTGCGGACTACCGATCAGTTCGGCTTGCGAATAGCCCGCGATATCCGCGAACTCTTCGTTGCAGTAGGTGATTTTACCTTTGGTATCGGTCGCTGAAATCAAGCGTTGTTCGGCTGGGAAAGTCTGTTCAGTCTGAGTGATATGTCTGGCCATCTTCAGCATCCATATGAAGTTACTTCGGGCACGGGTGAAATCCATTTTCAACGAATGGGTCTAGACCTGTCGGGAGTTATGTCTTCGAGGTTAAAGCTTTTAAACATAGCGGGTTACGGATTGCATTGGCGACGGCCTAAGTCTGGCTCCGAAAATCACCAAATACTTGAGGCCTTGCGCGGTGGCTGCGTGCTACCCCCCCAACGATGCAGGGAGTATAGATAGCGTCTCTCGCTTATCAAATGTCCTGCCGATGGCTCCTGGGCGCTGTTGATATAAACCTCCATAGTGCTTTCGGGTGTCAATCATCCTCATTGCGCGACGTACGGGCTTAGTGAGTTCTGACGCGCGCTCTTCTGCATTTTTAGTGATCCCCATCACAAAATTTTCCTCTCGGAGGAACTTTCTTCGAATGAGGGGTCTGTTTCAGCATTGATACATCTTGTTAAATTTGCCAGCATTTGATGGCACTTTGCTGCTAATTGCTGGCATCTGGCCGGTATCCAGGCTTCCACCTCGCGGTTGCTGTTTCTTCTTCCTGCTCAGGCACTTCAAACGCCCGAGACATATCGATGGAATGTTTATGTTTGCCTTCCCACGGACGTGGCTGCATTCGTGCGCCTTATTGTTTGCTATCGGTTCGCCTGTTTATGGCGCGACTGTGCCGACCCCGGGTGATCAGGACCTGATTCGTGATCGACAGAATCGGCTGATTGAAGAGCAGCAACGCCGACTCAAGGAACTCAAGGAACTGCCAGGCTCCAGCGCTGAGCAGCCTAAACCGGCCTCGCCCGAGGATGCGCGTTGCTTCCCGATCAAAACCATTGAGCTTCAGGGGGCCGAGCGCCTGAGTGGAGTGGATCGGGAACGGCTGCTCAAGCCGTACATGGATCGTTGCCTGGCCGTTGCTGATTTGAATGAGCTGCTCAAGGCAATTACCAACTACTACCTCGATCAAGGGCTAGTCACCAGTCGCGCTTATCTTCCACAGCAGGATCTGTCCAAAGGGCACCTGACTGTATTGGTCGTGGAAGGCAAACTTGAAAGCCTGAAAGGCGCTCCAGGCAGCACGGTATCCGAGCGCGAACTGGCGATGGCATTTCCGGGGGCCACCGGCGAGGTCCTGAGCCTGCGTGAAATCGAGCAGTTGGTGGACCAGCTCAATCGATTGCCGTCCAAACAGGCCCAGATGGAATTGGCGCCAGGGAACGAGGTGGGTGGCAGTGAGGTGCTGGTGCGCAACGTGCCACAGAAGCCTTGGCGCGCAAGCCTGTCGCGCAATAACGATGGGCAGAAAAGCACCGGCGAACAGCAGGTCAATGCCGGGCTTGAGTGGGACAGCCCGCTGGGCATCGCCGACCAGTTGATTCTGCGTGGCGGACACGATGTGGTCAGTGATCACAAGTCCACCTCCAAAAGCGCCATGCTCTATTACAACGTTCCGTATGGCTGGTGGAACTTCAGTTACAGCTATAGCCAGAGCGAATATCGCTCGCAGGGACAAGGTGTTGGTTTCAGCTTCAAGCAGAACGGTGACAGCCAGAACCATCAATTTCTCGCCGAGCGTCTGATCCATCGCGACGCCGTCAGCAAAACTTCGGTCAGTGCCGGGCTGGCGCACGTGCGCACCAACAACTACATCGAGGACAGCCGCCTCGAGGGCAGCAGCAACCGGATTACTGAAGCGCAGTTCGGTATCAACCATGGTCGGCGCATCGGTAACTCCTTCGTCAACCTTGATCTGGGCATGCAGCAAGGCATCGGCGCACTGGATGCGCAAAAGGATGCTCAGCGGCGCGACGAATTCGGCAATCTCACCGCCACCCCGCGCTATCGCAAATACACCGCCACCGCGAGTTATCTGCTGCCTTTCAACTGGCTGGGCGAGTCCTTCAGTTTCAGCAGCCTTGCCACGGGTCAGCGTAGCGAAGATGTGTTGTTCAGCTCACAACGCATCAGCGTCGGTGGCAGCTCTTCCGTGCGCGGCTACAAGGATCAATTCCTGTCCGGCTCCAGTGGCGGCTACTGGCGTAACGAGCTGCGCTGGACGCGGCCGGTGACGCTGGACTGGCTGCGTCCCGCTTTTAGTCAGTACGGCACCAGCGTCGGTTATGACCAGGGCGTGATCAGTAATGACCGATACAGCAGTGGTTTCAACGGACGCGTATCGAGTAATTCCCTGCAGCTGTTCGCCAGAGGCGAGCACGTCAACGCCAGCGTGACGTTTGCCCATTCGCTGGAGCGCCCGAGTGTGCTCACCGAGCGTGAAGCACCGATCTATTTCCAGGTCGACCTGTTTCTCTAATTAATCAAATTTGTTGCCGCGAGACTTCGAAAATGGACGTTCATCAATTTGCATTTCTGGCCCGCCAACCTTCCGCTGAGTTGAAGACGCGCAAGCGCTTCCTCGGCGTGTCCAAACGTGCGTTGGCGGTGCTGATGATCAACGTCGTGTTCTGGCAGCCGATCTGGGCGCAGGCTGGCGGCATCGTGGTGAGCGGCGGCACTAAGACCACCGTGGGGCAGGCGGGTAACGGCGTTACCGTGATCAACATCGCCAAGCCAAACGGCTCGGGGCTGTCTCACAACCAGTTCACCGACTACAACGTCGGCAAGAACGGCGTGATCCTCAATAACTCCACTAATAGCGTGGAGAAGACCCAATTGGGTGGCTATATCAATGGCAACGGCCAGTTGGGCGGTAAAGCAGCCGGGACCATTCTCAACGAAGTCAACGGCGGCAGCGCCAGTCAACTCAACGGATACACCGAGGTAGCGGGCAAGTCGGCGCGGGTCATCGTTGCCAACCCTTACGGCGTGACCTGTAACGGCTGTGGCTTCATCAACACGCCTCGCGTGACGCTGAGCACTGGTAAGCCGGTGATTGACGGCAGTGGCAAGCTCGATCATTTCGAAGTCGACGGCGGCAGTATCAATATCGAGGGCGACGGGCTCAACGCCAGTAATGTCGATCAGTTCGACATCATCACCCGTTCGGCAAAGGTCAACGCCAACATCTACGCCAAGCGCCTGAATATTGTAACCGGTGCCAACGACGTCAACGCTGACACGCTGGAGGCCAAGGCCCGCGCAGCCAATCCTGCAGACAAGCCAGAACTGGCCATCGACTCCTCGGCGTTGGGTGGCATGTACGCCAACACCATCAAGCTGGTTGGTACCGAACAGGGCGTGGGTGTGAAACTCGCTGGCGATATGGCGGCCAGCGGCGGGGATATGCAGATCGATGCCAACGGGCATCTGACCATGGCCAAAGTCGCAACCAGCGGCGCCGTCAAGATCAATGCTGAGAGCCTTGATGCACAGGAATCGGTTTACGCCGGAACATCGGTTGACGTCAAAACCCGCGGCGCCCTCAAAAACCAGAAAGTGCTCGCCGCACGGGACAGAGTCACCCTGAGCAGCGATGGGCAGTTGAACAACAGCGGCACGATTCAGGCCGGTATCAACGCCGACAACTCCCGCAACGCCAATGGGGATGTCAGCCTGAACGGCAATACGATCAACAACACCGGCAATGTCATCGCCAGCCGTAACCTGACAGCCACTGCCGCGCAATCCCTGGACAACAGTGGTGCGATTCAGGCGGTTGCTGCTGCCAGCGCGCCAGCCGATAGCGGCAACGTCACCCTTAAAGGTAAAACTTTCAACAACACCGGTAACGTGGTTGCCAGCAAAAAGCTCTCGACCACTGCTACCGAAAGCCTGACCAACGACGGCGGTACGATGGCCGCCGGTAAGGCGTTGACCGCGACGGCTGCGACGTTGAGCAACCAGAACAAAGGCCAGATACTCAGCGACGGCAGCATTGAGCTGACGGCGGATAGTCTGGTCAACACTCAAGGCGGATACATCAGCAGCTCGGGCGCACTGACCGCAAGTGCTGGCGCTATCAGCAACCGCCTTGGCGTCATCGAAAGTGGCACTACCCTGGATCTCAGCGCCAGCAGCCTGGACAACACCCAGGGCGAGATCCGTTCTCTGGGCCGTGGTGGCAAAACCCGCTTCGCCATTGGCGGAATGCTGGATAACAGCAACGGTAAGCTGGAAACGGCCAACTCTGACCTGAGCCTTGCCGCTAGTACGTTCCAGAACCTGGGCGGCAGCGTTTTGCACGTTGGCAGCGGCGCGCTTGATCTCGATGGTTTGAACCTTGATAACGCAGGCGGCAGCATCGTCACCCAAGGTGATCTCACCTTCAAAAAGGCCGCCTGGACCAACAGCAGCGTGATTCAGGCCAATCGGCTGAATCTCGACGTCGACAACTTTGAGCAGACCGCTACGGGTCAGCTTCTGGGCACCAACAGCTTCGTCGGCAAAGGCCTCAGCTGGAACACCAACGGCGTCATCGCCAGTGACGGCGATGTTGATCTGACTCTCAGTGATCAGTTGACCAACCGCGGTCGCATCACCTCGGCAACCGGCGTGGGCGTGAATGCACCGCGCGTCAGCAACCTCGGCACACTGGCAGCCGGTCAGGTGCTGGCGGTCAGCACTGGCAGCTTGCTCAACGACCATGCGCTGATTTTCAGTGGTGGCAATATCAGCCTGCAGGTTGATGCGCTGAACAACGTTGCATCAGACATCTACGCCATGGGCAACCTGAGCGTTGATCGTGACGGTCTGGGCGGATTGGCCAGCCTGATCAGCAACAGCTCCTCGAACATGCAGGCTGACGGCACGCTGAGTCTGGCGGCCAGCACCATCGAAAATATCCGGACCATTCTGACGGTAGAGTCCGGGATATACAGCGCTTCCATCACGCCAACGGCATGCATCGAGGGTGTAAACGCTGGTGACTGTGACGGCGGCAAGCAGCATCGCCCTTTCCTGATCAGCCAGCGTGATCATCTGGCCGTTACTGAGGCCAGCGCTGCGTCAAGCATCACCTCCGGCGGCAGCATGCTGCTCACTGGCGGCAGTTTGAATAACAGCAGCAGTAGCATTGCTGCTGGTGGTGACCTCACTGCCATTTTTGATCAGGTCACCAACACCGCGATCGAAACCCACGACACTCAGACCGACCGTGTTTTTGTAGAGGAGCGAACCCGTAGCCCTGGTTTCATGCGCCAACTGGCCAGTACGTTTACCCAGCAATACTCAATCGACAGCCCCGGCTACGACAAAAACGCCTTGGGCGGTCTTGAAGGTGCACTGGCCACCTTCATTGGTCGCACCGAAGGCGAAAAGGCCGAGCTGGCGAAGACTACACAACTGGCAGCACCTGACCAAAGCTACTCGGCCATCATTCAGGCGGGCGGCTCAGTCAACGTTCAGGCCAAAAACGGCATCGACAACTCCGTTGTACGCGGTGGCTACACCTACGTCGGCAGCGGTGCGAAAACGGATACCCGTGAGCCGGGTTACTCCACCGTGGTCGCGCTCAACCCGCAACTGCCGCCGGATCAAACACAACAACCGGTCAATCCGATAGACCTGCCCGGCTTCCAGCTACCCACCAGCCAATTCGCCGCCAACCCGCAAAAGTACCTGATCGAAAGCGACCCGGCGTTCACCAATCTGGGCCGCTTCATGAGCTCGGATTACATGCTCGACAAGCTGGGCTACAACCCGGACGAAGCCCAGAAACGTCTGGGTGATGGTTACTACGAGCAAAAGCTGATCCAGCAAGCCGTCATCGCCCGCACCGGCCAGCGTTTCATTGACGGCCAGACCAGCGATGCCGGCCTGTTCAAGTATTTGATGGATAACGCCATCGCCAGCAAGGACGCCCTCAACCTGTCGGTAGGCGTGAGCCTGACTGGCGAGCAAGTCGCAGCGCTGACCCACGACATCGTGTGGATGGAACAGCATGAAGTCGCGGGTCAAAAAGTACTGGTGCCTGTCCTGTACATGGCCCAGGCCAACAACCGTCTCGCTCCCAACGGTGCATTGATCACCGGCAACGACGTTTCCCTGATCAGCGGCCAGAACCTCAGCAACAGCGGCACCCTGCGCGCCACCAACAACCTCGGCGTCAGCGCTGGCGGCAACCTGACCAACTCAGGCCTGGCCGAAGCAGGCAACCTGCTGAAAATGCGCGCCAACAACAACCTGACCAACACCGCAGGCGGTGTGATCGCCGGACGCAACGTTGAACTCGTCGCCGTCAATGGCGACCTGCTCAACGAGCGCAGCGTTACCACTCACCAAAGCGACAGTGGCTACCGCTCCGAGCGCACTCAGTTCGTTAACAACGCCGCGCGCATCGAAGCTGCCGACACCCTCACGATGCAAGCCAAACGCGACGTCAACAACGTCGGCAGCGTGATCAAGAGTGGCGGCGACACCACTGTTCAGGCCGGACGCGACGTCAACGTCGTCTCCGCCCAGCAAGAAAACAGCGGTGCCGTTGGCACGCGTTCGACCCGCCAGAACATCACCCAATACGGCTCTGTGGTAGAAGCCGGTCGCGACTTCCAGGTCGTCGCCGCGCGCAACATCAGCGCCGTCGCCAGCCAGATCAGCGCCCAGCGCGACTTGACCCTGGGTGCAACCGAAAACCTCAACATCGCCTCTGCGGCTGATGAACAGCACTCGTATAGCAAGAGCAAAAAGGTCACCGCTCAGGAAGATCATGTCAGCCAGGTGTCGAGTGTGCTCAAGGCTGGAGGCAATGCGACGCTTACTGCCGGGCAGGACATGGCGCTGACTGCCAGTCAGGTCAATGCGGGGAATGAAGCCTATCTGGTCGCCGGTAACAACCTCGCCATGCAGGCAGCTGAAGATCAGGACTACAGCTTCTACAGCAAGACCAAGAAAACCTCGTCCGGGAAGAAATTCCGTCTGGATGAAACCAGTAGCACTACCAATGTCGGCAGCCTGGTCAGTGCCAATGGCGACAGCACTGTCGTTGCGGGCCAAAACCTGCTTTTGGCCGGCAGTGCCGTCACCTCTGAAAAAGGCGCTACACAACTGGTCGCCGATCAGGATGTACAGATTCTAGCTGTCACTGATTCCGCCACTGAGCGGCATGAGCGCAAAGAAAGTAAAAGCAGCTGGGGCGGCTTGAAGTCCAGCAAGGTCCAGACCAAGGTTGACGAGGCGACGACCAGCGCAGCGGGCAGTATGGTTGCGGGGGAAACTGTAAGCGTATCTGCTGGACGCGATGCGACGATTACGGGTTCATCTCTGGTCAGCACCGACGACTTATTGGTCGAAGCCGCTCGCGACCTGAAAGTGGATGCAGCGCAAAACACCTTCTCGCGCACTGACATGCACAAGGAGAAGAACCGCGACCTAACCGGGATCGTCACCGGCAACAAGCTCGGTATCGATGACATCACAGGCAACCAACACCTTTCTATCAGCAGCCAGAAACACAATGGCAAGGCGGCAGAAACCACCCTCAGTGGAAGCACCATTGGTTCCAGCAATGGCAACGTGGCGTTGATTGCAGGGCGCGATCTCAGGGTTAACGCCAGTGATCTGGTCAGCATCAAGGATATGACGTTGAGTGGTTCTGACGTGACCATTACGTCAGGAACACAAACAGCCAGCCAGAGCAGTGAAGACAAGTCTCGCAGCCTCGCGGTGGGTCGCGTCATTGGTGGCATGGCTGTTGATGCAGTCAGAACCATGCGCGACTCGGTCAAGGCTGCACAGGAAAGCGACGACCCACGTCTGAAGGCGGTCAAGGTTGCCCAAGGTATGTTGGCTGCTTACCAATTGGGCAGTACGGCATCCGATCTCATGTCGGATTCGCAGGAAGTAAGGGACGATACCCTGAGTAACGGTTCGGTTATCAAGATTGGCACCGAGCTAGCCAACACACGTAGTAAAAGCACCAGCGAATACAGCAGCGAGACCGCCAGGCAGAGCACCGTCAACGTCGGCGGTAATCTGGCCGTTGCGGCTAATGGTTCGGTTGCTGGCACCGAAGGAAACATCACGGTTGTCGGCAGCACTATCAAGGCGGCCAACACCGATCTCAAGGCCAAGGGCAACATCCTGTTGCTCAGTGCGCAGAACCGTGCCGATTGGGCAAACGACAGCAGCAACAACAAAACCAGCATTGGCGCGAGCTTCAATATTGGCGCGCAAAACGGTTTCACCCTCGACCTTGGTGCCCAGAACGCTAAAGGGAAGGGGACTGGTGGCTCTGTAACGCAGGTCAACAGCACTCTGGACACCGGTTCGCTGATGCTTGAAAGCGGCAACGACACTCGCCTTATCGGTGCTCAGGTTCGTGCCGACAGGATCAAGGCCAACATTGGCGGCAATCTGGAAATTGCCTCCCTGCAAGACTCCGAAACGCAGCGCAACAAGCAAAGCAGCGGTGGTGTGGGTGCAAGTATCTGTGTACCACCATTCTGCGTAGGTACGCCGGTCACCGCATCCGCCAACGTCGCACTGAGTGGCCTTAACAGCGATTACCGTGCGGTCGCCGAGCAGTCGGGACTTTATGCAGGCCAAGGCGGCTATGACATTCAGGTGGGCAAGAATACGGTGCTGCAAGGCGCGGTCATTGCCAGCGACGCAGCGGCCAGCAAAAACCGCCTCAGTACCGATCGTCTCATCACCAGTGACATCAAAAACATCAGCGAAATCGAAAGCCATGCGGTCAGCGCGAGCGTATCGACTGCAGGTAATAGTCTATCTCCGGGCATGGTGTTTGGACTGAAGCTCGACGACGCCGATAAAAGCGTCACTCGCAGCGCGGTCAGCGCTGGTGAAATTGAAGTCCGAAGCGCCCAGGGTGGCGGTGATCTGGTTGGTCTGAATCGTGATACTGCTCATGCCAATGGTGCGCTCGACAAGCCCGATCGCGAGGCAATCGAAGAGCGTATGGAGTTGGTGCGCAGCTCCGTTACGCTGGTCAAGGACCTTTCAAGCACGATAGCGGCCGCCCGAACCAAGGCAGCCAAAGATCCTAACAGCGAAGAAGCAAAGCAGGCACGCCAACAGCTCGCCGCTGCGGGTAATACCGATCCATCCGATATAGAAATCAGTGATCAGGTTCAGCGCAATTATGGGACTGGCAGTAGCTTCCAGCGGGCAGCACAAGCAGCCAGTGGTGTCGTTCAAGGCGTATTGAGTGGCAACTTCGCCGGCGCACTGGCTGGCGGTGCAGCCCCCTACCTCGCTCACAGCATCAAGGAAATTACGGCTGGAGATGACAACGCCAACCTGTTCGCGCACGTGGTGTTGGGGGCCGTGGTTGCCCAGGCTCAGGGTAATTCGGCGCTTGCCGGTGGCACCGGCGCAGGTTTGGGGGAGTTGGTTGCTCGACAACTCTACCCGGACAAGCGTAGCGATCAACTGACCGAATCCGAGCGCCAGACCGTTTCCGCGTTGTCTACCCTGGCGGGTGGTTTGGCTGGCGTGCTTACGTCCGACAGTGATGTCAGCGCTATTGCCGGGGCATTGGCAGCTAAAAATGCCGTAGAGAACAATCACCTCAGTGCTATTGAGGATGTGACGCTCCGGAGCTTGAGAAAAGAGTACGCAGAGAAGTGCGCGGGCGGCGCGAAAAGCGACTCATGTGAAAGCAAGAACAAGCAAATCATCGCGCTTGAAGAGAAAGCAAAGAGCGTCCTTAAAGAGGAAACTATTTATCTCGCCGAGGATATGGGGCGCGACCGGGTATTCACCACCGTTCCGGGTGAAATAATACCGTGCGCTATTTCCGGAAATAACATGTGTGTGGTGACGGATAAAGTCATCACTACAGGCCAGAACGCAGAGTGGGAGCTTGTTCCCGCAACGGCGGCTCAGGCCGTTATCGGTAGGGAGCGGCAGGCGGCTAGCGAGGCATCGTCCAAGGCCAGCTTGGAAAAAATAGCCGCTGATTTCTTCGACAGTGGTTGTGGTGGGATCGGTCCTTCCGCGACGGGGTGTCAGGCATATATGGCCCTCAGCGGTCTGCACCCGATCACGGGTCAACCGTTGTCCACTGCTGAGCGGGTCGCGTATGGAATAGGTTCTGCGGCAGGCGTGTCTGGCGGTGTAACTGCTGGCGTATCGGTTGTTCGTGGCTTCGGCGAGAAAGCTACCGTGCAAGCGGTAGGCGATGCGGCAGAGGTAGTTGCTCCGAAGCTGCCCTATGAAGAGATGGGGCCTTTTGTTCCTCAACTCAGTCGGTATGAGGACCGGATAAAGGTAACTCCTGTCAACGGTGGCTCGTGGACCGGTGCCAGAGGCGAGTCTAACTTTGTATTCGACAATCCGGAGCTTGCGAAAATATTACCTGATGGCATTGCCTACAAGAATGCTTACCCGGACTTCTCACCGATTGCCGTACAGGAAGTACGCCTCCCTGGCCTGATTTCAACAAATCGAAATCTGAATTTCCGCGAGGCGAATAAGATGTTGGCGGAGAAGCTTGACGTTAAAACGTCAGATGTCGTGCGCTTTATGAAGGAACAGAAATATACTTGGCATGAAGTTGAGGACATGCGGACACTGCAATTAGTCCCCTCCTTTATTCATACCGGGAGCGTGGGGCCGATGGGCTTTGGCGTAAAGTATGGCCATCTGGGTGGCATTGCAGAGCGGAATTTGTTGGAGGCGACAAAAAGATGAGCAAGATTTCGGATCCCGATTTTGGTGAGCTGCAGTTCGATGAAATCTGGACAGGGCAGTGTGAGGTAGCACTGTTTGGCGAGGTGCTTGAGGTCGAGCTCATCGTCCAGACCTTTGATGATGATCCGATTTCGGAAGATCAACGGGCTGCGTACCGGGAATTCGAATCAAGCAAAAAAGCTATTTGTCAGCAGGTAGAGCAAGCCGTTTTCGATTTTTATACTGCAAACGTCGAAAGCTATCGTGAATGTTTTGATAGTGAGGAAGTCGATGTAAAGGCTCCAATAATCGACTCGATTGACGGGTTGCGGGACTTGGTTACGTTGATAAACGTAAAAGTTATGTTTGCCTTCGAAGACGGCGCACGCCAGATTGGTTTTGTATTTGACGCTACGTTCGATCCAGAGCTGGGTGTTGGGGTTCTCGTCGCTAATGGTCTTGTTGAAGCGGTGGAAACTCAAGATTTTTTACTGGGCTGACAGTGCCGGAACCTGATGGCGGGGCTGCTCAAAAAACCAGCCCTGATCATTTAGATAAAGGCGGATGGGGCTTATTTTAATAACCGCGAGTCTCATTTCTATCCGGGCACTCAAAGACAGGGTACGTCTTGTTTCTCGCGGCTCCCTTCATCATTTCTGTTATTCGATTAGTTCTCTGGAGCCTGAGTGCAGAGACGGTGTGCGGCTGAACCGTGACCGACGATTGGACGAGCGTCTAGCGCGGTCGGCGGGTTCTCTGATTAATGTCCGGGCTCTGAAGTGGAGTCGATAAAATAGAAGTGCAAGGAGGCAATATCATGAAAATACTCACGCTGCTGTTTACGATTTTGGCATTGGCCGCTTGCCAATCCAGTGGCCGAAGCTCCGCGCCCAGCCTGTTTAAAGACGGCATTCTTCTGAAGCAGAAAAGCGTCGTTGTTGATGCCGATCACGCCAAAGTCATCATGAAACCCACCGGGTATATTTATCCGGTGCAGTTTTCTGTGCGACGTGATGGCGACCCCGATCAGCGTCCGGAGTCTCTTGGCACCGCTGCTTACACCGGTCGCGGCAAGGTGTTCGGCTGGATAGCAAAGATGAACGAGGTCACGCACAGTGCGGCGCTGAAGCACTTTCCCCAATTAGAGCTACAGGCTGATCCTGATCGCGCTATGGAAATCAGCGGCGGATACGATGTCAGTGACAACAATGTCCGAAGAATGTGTGGCCCTCTTCGTTCGGTTTTTACACCTGAAAAGCAGAAGGTTTATCTGGTTGAGTTTGTCGTTCGGGTAGATGGTTGCGAGCAGCATGTGTATGACATCACTCAGCCGGAGCAGCGGATCCCCGTCCCAACGAGTGACCAATTTGTCCGGCCAAGTTGACCGTGAAGTACCCACGGTAGTTTTCAGGCTGACACATTAACGGGTTGTCACACACGGGTGATTAGCCAAAAAACAGATCGCTACCATCTCTACGCCGCAGGCAAGGGGTAAACCGATGTTGGAACCTCGCCAGTTTACCCATGGCGCAACCACGTATGCATTGGCCAGCCCTTGGCGTCGTCTGGCCGCGCAGACGATCGACTTGATCGTCGCCAGTTTGATCGTTGCGATATGCGCCGTTCCGCTTCTCCTTATCTCGCCTGCGCTCGGCGCCCTTCTGGCGCCGCTGGCATACGCCTATCTTCTTTTCGCCGACGCCATATGGAACGGTCAAAGCCTCGGAAAAAAGGTGATGAAAATTGTCGTGATGGACGAGCAGAACCTCGTCCCATGCGGCTATCTTCAAGCGTTTGTGCGCAACCTGTTGAAGTTGCTTCTGCTGTTCCTGGACTGGATTTTCATATTCTTTGATTCGCAAAAGCGCATCGGCGACATGGCCGCCTCTACCATCGTCGTGAACCAGATACCGGTTAGTAACGCGCCATTCAAGGCAACATCCCCAGGCGGACACGTAGACACGAGCAGCGAGATATATCAGACCTTGCATGCTGTGCCAGCCAGTGCTGATTACGCCGTGGATGCCGCGGATCTTGATCCCGAGGACATACCTAAAGAACGCATTGAGAAGGTCAATGCGCTATTGAATAGCGCGGATGAAAGCGTCCGATACGAGGCCGCGAAACTGCTCGTCAATTGGGGCTTTCAACATGCCCTGCAGCATCTTGCGGTGTTTATCGATGACCTCAAGGGTGGATACATTGATCACCAGCTTCATGGTTTTGATAACACCCAAAAACATAACCTCGCTGCATTAACCCGATACTGGGCGATCCAGTCTGACGAGGGAAAGGGTGAGCAGGCGAGGAAGGATATTTATCCCCTGATCTCAAAAATCATCGCATTGTCCAACACTAAGCCTTTTCAAATCGCCGGTATGTTCTGGCTGGTTAGCGAGCGCGGAATGACGGAGTACCTGCCTGTATTGAGGGCTCATCTGGCAAGCATCATTGGTCACCCGGATGACTATTACTGGAAGATTCGTGACGTGGTCACCCTCCTGCACGCGGTAGATCCGGAGTTTTTGAACGAGCTTTTGATACAGAAGAACATTGCGCTGGAGCAATACCTGATTACCGAGAATGACAACAACCCAGACGGTCGTCCCTGATGAATATACTCAGCGCATTCAGAATCCTGGCCGTGCCTATAGGCGGCGCGTTGGGTTTCGGGTTTTTCATGCCTTTTATCAGTGGCCTGGATCTAGTCAACGTTGGCCTGCTACTCGGGTTCATCGGCTCAATGCTGTTGGGTATTCCGTTCCTGCTGATAGGTGATCGGTGCTTTCCCGGTTTCAAAGCTCGCCACGTGCTTAGTAGCGTGTTGCAGATCTTGTTCACCTACGTTCTTTACAGCGGATTCAAGCCACGATTATGGATAGCTGCCATAACGATTGGCGTGGTGCTCGGCCTGCTCTATACCGCTTTTGATAGATATCTAGTGAGATACGCGGCGCGCAGCCCGGTGCCGCAAATGAGCAAGGCTTACGTGTTCGGCATTCCATTATGTGGAGGCGTATCGTTGGCCGTCGTTGCCACCTGGGCCTTTGCCTCTCCCTCTGAAATAGTGCCGTCTTTGATCTTCAGCTTTCTGGTGGGTGCCGGTATTGCGATGCTCATCGGCTGGCCCGCTCTGTGGCTGACCGATCGCTTTCTCACTCATCGCCTGCGTTACATCGTGGGCGGGACAGTCAGTGGGTTTTTAATCTGGCTGCTCTTGGGGGCTCCCGGTTTGCTGCCCCTTCCGACCGGGCAGTATGTGAGTTACCTGGTGGATCAACTCGGTTCAGGAATGCTCGTTTTTGTATGCTTTGGATGCGCATCAGGTCTGTTATTCACTGGGTATCACGCGCTTTATATGTGGTTAGTTTCACGATACGGGACGTCAGCGAGTGAGCCGTCATCTAAATAGAAAAGCGCGCTGACTCAGGGCTGTGCCGACAGTCAAACATTTACCGTTTTGCATCGTGCAACTAGTTCCCGATTCCCCAGTCAGATCAGCGCCCGATTTCGATCACCAGAGCAGCCCCGTCCCATGCGCCTGACTTCTTGCTTCACCTCGCTCTGCTTCATCGTCTTGCTCCCACTGCTCGCTAGCCAGGCTCATGCCAGCGGGGCGCAACAATTGGTATCGGCCATCAACGACTACCGCGCTCAGCCCTCCCGCTGCGAGGGGCGTGCGGTGCGTGGGTTATCGCCACTGGAGTTGAGGCGGGATCTGGCTTTGCCCATCGGGTTTGCTGGCGACATGCGCAACACCTTGAAAGCTTCCGGCTATCGAGCAGTAGCGGTGCGCAGCATTCGCCTGGTCGGTGCGCAGGATGCGAGGGGTGCCTTCGCCATGCTGCAGAGCCGTTACTGTGGCGCATTGCTGGACAACCAATACGCCGACATTGGTATCACTCAGTCAGGCCGGGACTGGCGATTGGTACTGGCCAAGCCGTTGCTCGACGGTCATCTGGGTGATCAGCAATCGGCGGGCAGAACGCTATTGGCTCAGGTCAACGCGGCACGGGCCAAGCCGCGCATGTGTGGCAGCCAACCCTACGCCGCTGCGCGGCCCCTGACATGGAATACCACGCTGGAAAACGCCGCGCTACGTCACAGCCAGGCGATGGCCAGCGGCGGCTATTTCTCCCATCAAGACCCCAACGGCGACATTGCCAAAGACCGCGCCCGAGCGGCGGGTTACAACGGGCGACAAGTCGGCGAAAACATCGCCAGCGGCCAAGGCTCGCCCGAAAAAGCCATGCAAGGCTGGCTAGCCAGCCCGGGCCATTGTGCCAACCTCATGAACCCGATGTTCACCCAGATGGGGGCGGCTTACGGGACTAACCCGAACAGCAAAGCGGGGGTGTACTGGACCATGATGTTTGGGGCGCCTTGATGGGCTGGATCAGGTTTTCATCGGCACCAGTTTTTTGCAGGTTTCCTTCCGGGCTGGATACTGCTCGCACTTGAGTCGCACGCTCTGGGCGTTTCGCGAGTTTCTCGGGGGCGGTGATGCGGGAGATGATTGATGGGGCATGGGCTAAGCAAACACTAAAGCCCAACGGAGAACACCGCCCCGCTAGGAGCGAACTTGTTCGCGAAGCAATTGAGCTGACACGCTGTGCTGACGCTGAAAACGCTCAAGGCCTCGCCCCTGTTGGAGCGAGGCTTGCCCGCGAAGTGACTAACTGCACAGATCATTTGTGTTACTTCGTTCGGTGCTTCTCCTCCAACCCCGCCACCGAAGCCTCAACCAACGCTCTGGCCGCCTCGATCTGATGCACAACCGACCTCGCCAGCGGGCGAAACTCCAGCATGCTGTTATCTGCCGTTTCATAAGCCGTAGCGGCGGCGCAGCTCAGGTATTCCGATGCAAGAACCAGCGCGTCTTCGATTTTGATATCGGGCTTTACAGTGAACAGGCTGAGGTTGCCCAGGTTGGTATTGCTGACAAGGTTTTGCTTGATGGGTGTAGCGGGGGGATGTGGCGTGGATCTGATCATGGTGACTCTCCCGGTATTGTTGAGCCATCACTCTTTGCGACTAAACAAAGGGTGGCGGCTGTGCGCGGGTTAGTCGACCGGGAACCAGGCAGCCCGGCGCACCCGAAGGTGCCCCTTGCACAGCCGCCATAAGATTCCACGCCGTCGCTCAAGGCTTCGGCAATGGTTATGACAGATGCTTCGCTTGGTTATTCATTGGGCGACTAAACCCGATCGTTGAAATCAACGACAGGCAGGAAGGTAGTCGCCACATCAGGCATCTACAAGCGGATGCAGAGCATATCCTGAATTTTCAGAAAGGTCCTACAGAGCACGGGTTTTGGGGCTGAAGGTTGTTTCTGATTGTTGAGTAGTTTTGGAGATTTTACGGGCAGTAGGCGACAGGGGGAGTTAAAGCGGCCTCTTCAAAAGAAGGATTTTTACAGGAGCCATCTTGATCACGGTAAAACTCCAGACGAAAAAACTCGCCTTTTGCACGCCTGCCTATAGGCAGGACCCTACTCGTTGAGTAGGACGTGTGGCGAGTGTGTTGCGGGCAGGTTATGTGCAATGAACGAACTGGTCAATCACTGGGGGCGAAAATGGGGTCAGACCACGATTTTCGTTACTTAATTGAAAATGTAGTCTTACCCTATCCCTCGTGACCCCTATTCCTCCGTAGTTAACCAAAGATGGCTATTCCGCTTCTATTTGCCAGCTGGAGCGTCCCAACAATCGGCTTTGCGCGAGCAGACATCGTATTGCCGATCCATAGCGGCCATGCGGTCAATATGGGCCTGCTTTGCAACCTTGAATGACTCCTCACTGGTCATTACGTACTGTATAAGTCGATCGTTCATACGCGTACTCCATTGTTGTCTGGTCTTTTCATCCAATGTTTTGGGTGCGGTCGACATCACCTGAAGCGTGCTGCTGTCTACCCGATTCAGCTCGTCGCTGTAAGTCTTGATGTACTGCTCGCGAGCGGCATAATGCTGATGGTTAAGGTCGAATTGAAGGGCTTCCAGGTTTTGCTTGTAAAGTTTCCAATAGCTGTCAGGTAACGTGAATCCGAGTTCCTTACGCAACATGGCAATACGACTATCGTTACTTTGTGTTGGATTGAGTACCGGTTTGTGAGATGAAATAACAGTTGGGTCATTGGCGATAATTCGCTCGATCATCGCAGTGCGCTCAGTATTTTGGGGAATGATCTGCCCCAAGGGCTCAAGCTGCACAGGCGCACTCTGTGAAGCAGACGGTGGCGCTACGCAACCGGCGAATAGCATGCAGGCCGATAACGTTGTGATTACAACAGCGTTGCGAAGCATAGTCTCTCCATGAGTATTGATATGGTAGGCAGTTGCGCCAACGCGCAGTACGCCGAATCTTTATCGACTTATCTGTCAGGCACTTGAGCACTGTGTCGGAGGCCTCTCCGGCCGTCCTTCATGTCTTCGCCGCCAACGCTCACAGAAGATTGTGGAAAACGGAGTAAGAGCACGATTTTCGATACTTAATTGAAAATCTGGTCTGATCCATATTCCCCGTTCAACCCAACACGTTGAGCCCCTCGCTGATCGGGCATTCGCTGTCATCCCCGCCCAGGTTTTCGGGCAGGAATGAGGTGAGGTCATAAGGCAACAGTACCGTGTCGAGCACTAGTGAGAACGGCACGTCGACCAGTAGCGGCCAAGTCGACGGGCTGGAGTGCGTGCCCCAAGCCCACCCTTGTCGCGTTCCCCCATAAACGCAACGTTCACCGTCGATGTGGTACATCAGGCTCCAGCAACCAGATAGCGATACGGTCGCTACCAACAGCAGAAATCGTTTGATCATGCAGTCCTTTCCATCACGTATGGTTAGCGAGGCTGACATCCTACCCGCTGGGGCGAACGTTCAACCAGCGTCCAGGCCGGCCCCGCAGGGCATTACGAAAAATGGGGTCTGACCCCTATTCCTCCTGGAATGCATTACCACGTGGATCGCATAGGTAGGATCAACGGCTTTTTATCTTATAGCCATCAATCGGAATATCTTCTGTACGCTCATATAGTGGAACATCGCTGAATTTGGCTTGTTCAAATGCTTGTGCATCCCAGCGTCCCGCTTTTAAAGCTAAATACAACATCCCCACTCTTAGCGGTATGTTTCCGCGTCTGTCTTTGGCGCGCCGGAAGGAAAAAAAGTTGCAGCCTTCTTCCAAAAAGTACCGATAAGGATCGTAATTGTTAAGGTCGATAGAGAACCTTTCGAAGAACTCGACCATCAGATCACTTGCATCGTCGCCATCTACGCCCAGATCCCTCGCGACATCGGTCGCCAAGCTGAAGCTTTCAAATGCCTTTCTCCCAAAGCCTGCGGTATCGTGGATGCAGACGACAATGCTATCCATTATTTTGTAATCGAGGGATTCGTTCATGGCTAGGAAACCTGATCTCCGATGCTCATAATGGAGTTATAAGTTACACAACTGTTTTGCGGAAAAAATGGGGTCAGACCACGGTTTTCGGTACTTAATTGAAAATGTAGTCTGACCCCTATTCCTTTTGATCGAGGAGCGGCAAGCCTGCACGCTCGCCAGAGTTACTGGCACACCTGAACGTTAGACGAGACGTATGCCTTTGAACGGGTTCCAGCCTTGCTCGCCTTTCACTTCCTTGAGGTAGTACGCGTAGTTTACGGTCAGGCCATACATCAGGGCGTAGGGCGCAGCCAGCCCTCCGCCGAGCGCATAAGGCACATCGGTTTCCAGAAGAGTACACACCAGAAGAATCAACGCGTTGGTCGCGAGCATGATTCCAAGGAGTGCAAGGCCCTTTTTCCACAGTCCCAGCACAAAGAAATAAATCGGACCAAAGAAACACGCAATTATATTGATGTTGATCCGCATTTTCTTTCTGATGCCAGGAAGTGATTTGAGACCGGCATTGAACCGTGGATCGTTCGGTGCACCGTATGTCTCAAAGAAATTGAAGCGTTCCTGCCACTTGGCGCTGTACTTGGAGGTGCTTTGGGGGTGATCTGCTGTGCTCAAGGTGCTACTCCTTATGTTCCGTGGAATGACGTATTCCTTCCGGAAAATCCTGTGGTTCTGGCGCTTTGAAGAGATGACGGGGGATTGTATGGAGTTTCCAGGTGGCGTACCACCCAACCGCATCGATGTGCCAATCGTTGGAATTCCTGGCAGGAATTGGCTCACCTGTTGAGTGAGATCCACGTTATCAGGACAACCCCTGAACTGACTGTTGCTGCTAGTTCGTACGCCGGGTTGACGTGATTGGGCGGGCGACTTGGGTAGCTATCGCGAGCAAGCTCGGCTCCTGCAGGGTGGAGGGTAGCGGGACATTTGTCGTTGTGTTGGATGACGCCTTCGCAGCCTTCGGCAGTTCCTACAGAAAACACACGCGCACAAAAAAGGCCCACCTTTCGGTGAGCCTTTTTCGATGTAGCGTATGGTGCCGGCACCAGGAGTCGAACCCGGGACCTACTGATTACAAGTCAGTTGCTCTACCAACTGAGCTATACCGGCGTGATGGGCGCTGAGTATATAGAGTTTTTTTTGGCTGTAAACCTTAGCTCACTGATTTCGTTTAAAAATTTCTTGAGCGGTTGGCTCTACGCTGCCATGGCGCGTCAGCGTTGAGGGAGTCAGCCTTTATCGGCGTTCTGGCGTGAAGCTGGAGGGCGGTTCGTCAGGTGGGGCGGGGTTTTGGTTTGGTTTGTGCGCTGGGCTTCAGCTTGGGCGGTGAGGCGGTTGCAGGGATGTAAAGATTGCTAATATGTCGCGTCGCAATGGATAGCAAGCTCAATGCCGAAAACACGTACGTATTACGACGAGCTCAATGTCGCTCGGGATGCCTCGCCGGAGGATATCAAGCACGCCTTCCGCAAGCTGGCGCAGCAACTGCATCCTGATCGTAATCATGCAGCCAATGCGTCTGGTTTGATGGCGGTGGTCAACGCTGCTCATGATGTGTTGGCGGATCCCGAGAAGCGTGCTGCGTATGACGCCAGTCTGGTTCGTGATGCGCAGGTGGCTCGTCAGGCGGCTACTCAGCGTCGTCAGGCCGGGCCGCAAGCTGCGCCGCAAAACGCTGCAAGAGCTCAGGCTCGCCCCTCAGAAAAATCTCAACGCAAATCATCTAAACCAGCCAAACCAACCCGGCGCGGCAGTCGTTGGCGTTGGGTGGCGGTGTTCGTGGTTGCTTGCAGTGCGGGTGCCTGGATGGGGTATGACCGGGATGCGGGCAAGGCATTTATCCCGCCGTCACCGCCGGTGGTGGACGATATGGCGATTCTGGCTGAGGCGCAGGCCAAGGCTGAGGCGGTTGCTGAAGCGGCCAGGGTTGCTGCAGCGGTGCCTGTTAGCGCGCCCGTGAAGATTGTCGAACCGGGGCAGCCGGACTGTGTGCCGCCGCTGGTTGATCCTATGGGCGCGCCTTGGCCATCTGCGGCAGGTTACATCGCGGGGATGCCGATGACGCGCGACGGTGGCTGGTCGGAGATCACGGTGGATAACACCGCGGGCGAGCAGGCGGTGTACGCGAAGATTACGGATGCGACGGGGAAGCGGGATTTTCGGCACGCTTATATTCCGGCGCGCAGCCGTTTTACGTTTGGGCGTATGGACGTGGGTTATTACCAACTCAAGTACAAGATGCTTGATACCGGGTGTGCTTATGCGTCGAGCCGGATTCGGCTGGAAGAGACGCTGGTGGGGGATCGGATCAAGTCGAGTGTTTACAAGCTGACGCTGCGCAAGCTGCAGAATCGGAATTCGCAGTTTTCGAATGTCAGGAGTGAGGAGTTTTGACGAAGAGCTAGTGCTGGGCCTTTGTTATTTTCTCTATTGGCCTATAAGAGGGAATCCTGTGGGAGCGAATTCATTCGCGAAGGGGCCGTTACATTCGCAGCCTGTGTGTCGCATGAAATACCGATTCCCGAATAAGTTCGGTCCCACCAGTAGGTCGTGAGCTTGAGGCCACAATCAACCTGTGATCATTGCTTGTCCGCGATGAAATCAATCAGGTCTCAGACACCGAGTTGATCTCATCGCGGGCAAGCCCGGCTCCCACATAGGGCCAGTTGATTACATCAGCAAGCGCAGTACGCTCGGCATTTGGGTCATGGCGGCGAGGTTGTTGATGACCAGCATGTCCAGCAGCTTGAGGATCATGAACGCCAGGATCGGCGAGATATCCAGGCCGCCGAGGTTTGGCAGGATCCGGCGCAGCGGGGCCAGCAGTGGTTCGGTGATTTGATTGACCAGTTGCGCGCCAGGGTTATGGCTGGCAGGGGCGACCCACGACAGGATCACGCTGATGATCAGGGCGTAGAAGAAGATGTTCAGGAACAGACCGGTCACGCCGATGATTGCCCAGAGCAGCAGGTGCAGCGGATCGCCCGTCGTGCCGTACGCCAGCAGCAATGTCAGTGCCATCAGGATCATTTGCACAATGATCGCCAGAATCAGCGAAGACATGTCCAGGCCGAACAGGCTCGGAATGATCCGGCGCAGCGGCTTGAGCAGTGGCTGGGTGGCTTTGACCGCGAACTGGCTCAGCGGGTTGTAGAAGTCAGCGCGTACCAGTTGCAGCACGAAGCGCAACAGGATGATCAACAGATACATACTGCCGATGGTTTGCAGCACGTAGATTGCAGCGGTGTTCAGTCCGATCATCGGTCTGCTCCTCAATGGCCTAAAAAGATTACTTGCCCAGCTGTTCGGCCATTTCTGCCGAACGATGTGCGGCGGCGGTCAGCGCGGTGTCTACCAACGCTTCGAAGCCTCCGGCCTGGAATGATTTGATTGCGGCTTCCGTGGTTCCCGATGGCGAGGTCACGCGGCGGCGCAGCTCGGCAGCATCCACATCGCTGCCAGTCGCCATCAGCGCGGCGCCCAGCGCGGTTTGCATTGTCAGTTGCGCGGCCACGTCCTGTGGCAGGCCGAGTTTCACGCCTGCGGCGGTCATGGCTTCGATCAACAAGAAGAAATACGCCGGGCCGCTGCCGGAAACGGCGGTCACGGCGTCCAGTTGTTTTTCTTCTTCCAGCCACAGCGCGATGCCGACAGCCGACAGCAATTGCTCGGCCTGTGCACGTTGTGCGTCGTTGACTTGCTCGGTGGCGTACAGGCCGCTGACGCCCTGACGCAGCAGCGCCGGAGTGTTGGGCATGCAGCGCACGATGGGGTGCTCGCCCAGCCAGTTTTGCATGCTGGCGCAAGTGATACCGGCGGCGATGGACACCACCAGTTGATTTGGCTTGAGGCTTGGACGCAGGGCTTCGCAAACGGCTTTCATGGCTTGCGGTTTGACGGCGATCAATACCACGTCTGCGCCTTCTGCGGCTTCGGCGTTATCAGCGAAGACCGTGATGCCGTGCTCGGCGGCGATCTTGCCGCGTGTTTCAGCGCCGGGGTCGCTGGCGCGAATCGAGTCGGCTTCCACGCCCTGGGCGCGCAGCCCTCCGATCAGGCTGGCGGCCATGTTGCCAGCGCCGATAAAGGCGATGCGTGTCTTGCTCATGTCGGATTCCTTGAGTCAGAGGTCATGGCTGGCCGTAGTCACGGGCGCCAAAAAGGGCAGTACCAATCCGCACCCAGGTGGCGCCTTGTGCGATGGCGGCCTCCAGGTCGTGGCTCATGCCCATGGAAAGGGTGTCCAGCGGCAGGTTCAATTGCGCCTGCAGTGTGCTGACTGCTGCAAATGCAGCGTTTTGCTCGGCGATGTCGTCGGTGGGTTCCGGGATGGCCATCAAGCCACGCAGTTCCAAACGAGGCAACGCACTGATCGCTTCAGCCAGGGCAGGCAGGTCGGCGGGCGTACAGCCGGACTTGCTGGCTTCGCCACTGACGTTGACCTGAATGCAGATGTTCAGCGGCGGCAGGTCTTCAGGACGTTGCTCGGACAGGCGTTGTGCGATTTTCAGGCGATCCACCGAATGTACCCAAGCGAAGTTCTCGGCGATAGCGCGAGTCTTGTTCGATTGAATGGGGCCGATGAAGTGCCAGCACAAGGGCAGGTCGGCCAATTCGAGCTGTTTGCTCAGCGCTTCCTGCAAATAGTTTTCGCCAAAGTCCCGCAAACCTGCCGCGTACGCTTCGCGCAGGGCCTCGGCCGGTTTGGTTTTACTCACTGCGAGCAGGCCGATGGACGCCGGGTCACGCTGCGCGGCTTGTGCGGCGGCGCTAATTCGCTCGCGGAGCGTTGAAATGTTCGCTGCTATCATGGACATTGATTTGCGCCAGCAGGGCTAAAGTCTGCGGCATTCTATGTGATTGAGGAGCTGTATGGATATTACCGAGCTGCTGGCTTTCAGTGCCAAGCAAGGCGCATCGGACTTGCACCTCTCGGCTGGCCTGCCGCCGATGATTCGTGTGGACGGTGATGTACGCCGTATCAACCTGCCAGCACTGGATGCCAGGGACGTGCAGGCGCTGATCTACGACATCATGAACGACAAGCAGCGTCAGGACTTTGAAGAGTATCTGGAGACGGATTTTTCTTTCGAGGTGCCGGGCGTGGCGCGCTTCCGGGTCAACGTGTTCAACCAGAACCGTGGCGCAGGTGCGGTATTCCGGACGATTCCAGCGAAGATCCTGACCCTCGAAGAGCTGGGCATGGGAGAAGTGTTTCGCAAGATTACCGACGTGTCTCGCGGGCTGGTGCTGATCACCGGGCCGACCGGTTCGGGCAAGTCCACGACGCTGGCGGCGATGATCGATTACCTGAACGTCAATCGCCATCACCACATCCTGACCATCGAAGACCCGATCGAATTCGTTCACGAGTCCAAGAAGTGTCTGGTCAACCAACGTGAAGTGCACCGCGACACGCTGGGCTTTTCGGAGGCCCTGCGTTCGGCGCTACGGGAAGACCCGGATGTGATTCTGGTCGGGGAAATGCGTGACCTGGAAACCATTCGCCTGGCGCTGACCGCTGCGGAAACCGGTCACCTGGTGTTCGGCACCCTGCACACCACGTCGGCGGCCAAGACTATTGACCGGATTGTCGATGTGTTCCCGGCTCAGGAAAAATCCATGATCCGCTCGATGCTGTCCGAATCGCTGCACGCGGTGGTGTCTCAGGCGCTGTTGAAGAAGGTCGGGGGCGGTCGAGTGGCCGCTCACGAAATAATGATGGGCACACCTGCGATTCGTAACCTGATCCGTGAAGACAAGGTTGCGCAGATGTACTCAGCCATTCAGACCGGTGGTTCGCTGGGCATGCAGACGCTGGACATGTGCCTCAAGGACCTGGTCGCGAAGGGGCTCATCACCCGCGATGCGGCGAAGGAAAAGGCCAAGGTGCCGGATAATTTCTGAGCAGCGCCATGTCTTTGGGGGCTTACCCCTGTGGGAGCGAATTCATTCGCGAAAGCGGTGTGTCAGGCAACAGAGATGTTGGCTGATCTGACGCCTTCGCGAATAAATTCGCTCCCACAGGATCCGGGGTCCTTACCGCTGAACAACCCGCAACGGAGCGCTCTGCTTCGGCAGTACGCGCTTGGCAACCATGTAATGGCTGTTCCAGTACGGCTTCTTCAAGGTATCGACGCTGACTTTCTTGCCGCGCCGTGGGGCGTGGACGAAGCGGTCGTTGCCCAGGTAAATCGCAACATGGTTGACCTTGCGGCTTTTGATGTTGAAGAACAGCAAGTCGCCGGGCTTCAAATCCTTGCGATCAACCTTTACTCCGTGGCCTTCAGCCATGGCGTTGGACGTGCGGGGTAGATCGACTTCAGCCACGTCGTTGAATGCATATTTCACCAAACCACTGCAGTCTAGGCCTTTACCTGGGGTGTTGCCGCCCCAACGGTAAGGAGTACCGACCGCTTGCAAAGCACGGCTCACGACCGCATTGCTCTGTTTGGTGTTCGGCCCCGACAACGTTTGTACGTTGGCGACGGCTTTGGAGTTCTTGCTCGGGCTACGGTAAATGGTAGTCCGGGAGCTGTGGCCACGTGGAGAGATGACAGGCGCAGGCTCGGTGGTTTGATTGCCCGCGACGGCTGACGAAGAATGAGTTTTCGCGGTGTAGCCGGTGAAGCTCGCGGGTAGTTGTTGCTCACGATTGGTGGCGTGGGCGGCCAGTGGCATAAGTAGGCAGATGGTTAGCCATGACTTGAAAAAAGGACGCATTCGGCAGGGCTCTTGTGGGTTAGCGCGCAACTTTATAACAGCTTTTTGCGACTTTCAGACCCCTCATGACAGAACGATTACGGAACGATCGTTTCAGATTTCGCGACAGACTCTCTCAAAACATGGGTGAATCCCTTGTGTTACAAGGGTTTGTTATAAGCGCCAGAGGTTCCTGCCATACGTCGGACAACCGTAAAAAAGTCACACGCTTTACACATATTTTTTTCTATCAGCGCAAAAGAGGTCCAAATGAACACCTATCAACATGATCCACAGCGCCAGGACACCCACAGCAAATTGGTAGGTTACCTGCTGTGGATTGTTGGGTTCACCGGCGCTCATCGCTTCTATTACGGCAAGCCAGTAACGGGCACGATCTGGTTTTTCACTTTGGGCTTGCTGGGCATTGGTTGGCTGATCGACTTGCTCCTGATTCCCGGCATGGACCGCGAAGCCGACCTGCGTTTCACCTCAGGTTCCATTGACTACAACGTGGCCTGGTTGCTGCTGGCGTTTCTCAATGTGCTCGGCGTGCACCGCATGTATCAGGGCAAGTGGATCACCGGGTTCATCTACCTGTTCACGGGCGGGCTGTTTCTGGTGGGCGTGCTGTATGACCTGTGGACGTTGAATGATCAGATTTCGATCAAGAATGCACAGCGCGGGTGATTAGCGATGGCGCTGCCCCCTACAGGATTGAGGTGTTACTCAGCTGTTGTGCCGGGCATCATCCTTGTGGGAGCGAATTCATTCGCGAATGGGTCGGTACAGTCGATAGAGATCTGTCGTTTGCACAACCGTATTCGCGAATGAATTCGCTCCCACAGGGGGTACCTTCTTTTATCCGGTGTGGGTAATCCGGCCATCCACCAAGGTGTAACGCACAGCACCCGGCAGGCAGTGGCCGAGGAATGGGCAGTTTTCACCTTTGGATAGCCACTTCTCTCCAGCAACGGTCGAGGCCGCTGGGTCGAACAGCACTATATCGGCGGGCGACCCGGCGCTCAGTTGCCCTGCTGGCAGGCGCAATGCCGCAGCCGGGCCGCTGCTCAAACGGGCGATCAGGGTTGGCACGTCCAGCAAGCCATCCTCAACCAGCGTCATCGCCAATGGCAGCAGCAATTCGACGCTGCTGATGCCCGGTTCGGTCGCGCCGAACGGTGCCAGCTTTGCGTCGCGTTCGTGCGGCTGGTGATGGCTGGAGATTGCGCTGATAACCCCCGATTTGACAGCTTCGCGCAGGCCGTCACGATCTGTGCGGGTGCGCAGTGGCGGTTGCACGTGATACAGGCTGGAGAAATCGATCAGCGCTTCGTCGGTCAGAATCAACTGATACAGCGCCACGTCAGCCGTGACCTTCAAGCCACGGGCCTGCGCCTGAGCGATCAGTGCTGCGCCGCGGGCACTGGTCAGTTGGCTGAAGTGCGCGCGCACGCCGCTTTGCTCGACCAGTAACAGGTCGCGGGCCAACGCCACGGTTTCAGCGGTTTCAGGAATGCCGGCCAGACCCAGGAAACTGGCAGTCGGGCCTTCGTGCGCCAGGCCACCGTCGGCCAGGTCGCGGTCCTGAGAGTTGAAAATAACCGTCAGATCGAACGTTGCCGCGTACTCCAGCGCACGGCACAGGGTGCGGGTGTTGCGAAAGCTCTCCAGGCCGTTGCCGAAGGCGACGCAGCCCACATCGCGCAACGCGACCAGTTCAGCCAGTTGTTCGCCCTCCAGGCCCTTGCTGAGGGCACCAATCGGGAACACCTTGCTGTGCCCGGCTTCGCGAGCGCGGTCCAGGATCAGCTCGGCGACGGCCGAGGTGTCCAGAATCGGCTTGGTGCGCGGCGGGCAGCACAGGCTGGTCACGCCACCGGCTGCGGCAGCGCGGGTCTCGCTGGCAATCGTGCCTTTGCGGCTGTAACCCGGTTCGCGCAGGGCGACGTTCAGGTCAACAAGGCCGGGAGCGGCGATCAAGCCGGTGGCGTCGATGGTCTGTACCGGCTCGAAACCGGCTGGCGCATTGCCGATTGCGAGAATCTTGCAGGCTTCCAGGTGCAGGTCGGTAATTTGGTCCAGACCGCTGTTGGGGTCGATGACGCGAGCGCCGAGGATGCTGAGCTTCACTGGGCGTTCTCCTGTTCGAATTGTCGTTGCGCGGTCTGTCCGCTCATGGCCATGGACAGCACGGCCATGCGCACGGCGATGCCGTAGGTCACTTGATTGAGGATCACCGAATGCGCGCCGTCGGCCACTGCCGATTCGATTTCCACGCCGCGGTTGATCGGGCCGGGGTGCATGACGATACAGTCCGGCTTGGCACCGGCCAAACGTGCGGTGGTCAGGCCGAACAGGCGATAGAACTCGCCCTCGCTCGGCAACAGGCCGCCCTGCATGCGTTCGCGTTGCAGGCGCAGCATGATCACCACGTCGACATCTTTCAGACCTTCGTTCAGGTCGGTGTAAACCTTCACGCCGTATTGCTCGACGCCGACCGGCAGCAGAGTTTTCGGCCCGATCACGCGGATGTCCGGGCAGCCCAGTGCTTTGAGGGCGATCATGTTCGAGCGCGCAACACGCGAATGCAGGATGTCACCGACGATCGCCACGGACAGGTTTTCGAAGCCGCCTTTGTGCCGACGAATCGTCAGCATGTCGAGCATGCCCTGGGTCGGGTGCGCGTGACGGCCGTCGCCGCCGTTGATGATCGCCACTTCCGGGCAGACATGCTCGGCAATGAAATGCGCCGCGCCCGAGTCGCCATGCCGCACGACGAACATGTCGGCAGCCATGGCCTCAAGGTTGCGCAGGGTGTCGAACAGTGTCTCGCCCTTGCTGGTCGAGGACGTGGACACGTTGAGAGTGATCACGTCCGCCGACAACCGCTGTGCCGCCAGTTCAAAGGTGGTGCGGGTGCGCGTGGAGTTCTCGAAGAACACGTTGCACACGGTCTTGCCGCGCAGCAGCGGGACTTTTTTCACCGCCCGGGCGCCTACTTCCAGAAAGGAGTCAGCGGTGTCGAGAATTTCAGTGAGCAGCTCGCGAGGCAAGCCGTCGAGTGACAGGAAATGGCGCAGCTGACCTTGATGGTTGAGCTGCAGCGGGCGCTTGGCGTCGAGGGGCGTCATCGCAAAGGACTCTTTCAAGGGCGGTTAAAGGGCGGTGGACAGGTCTTGAATTTCGAGGGCCAGCGGCGCAGGACCGCTCAGCTTGACCCGCTCGTTGGCGGCCAGCGTCAACGTCGCGCCAACCACGTCAGGGCTGATCGGCAACTCGCCAGCGTCCAGGTCCAGCAGGCACACCAGCGTTACGCTGGCCGGGCGACCGTAGTCGAACAGTTCGTTGAGCGCGGCGCGAATTGTGCGGCCACTCATCAGTACGTCATCGATCAGCACCAGGTGCTGGCCTTCGATTTCGAACGGCAGCTCGGAAGGGCGCACTTGTGGGTGCAGGCCGTTCTGGCTGAAGTCGTCGCGGTAGAAGGAAACGTCAAGTGTGCCCATCGGTTCGTCGCGGCCCAGCGTCTTGAGCAATTCCTGCGCGACCCATACGCCGCCAGTGCGAATGCCGATGAAACGAGGTTCGCTGACACCGCGCTTGTTGAGGTGCGCGTTCAGGTCAGTGGCCATCTGACGAATCAGTTCGGCGGGGTTCGGCAGGTTCATGAAGTTGCTCCTGAAAGTACCCGAGCCGGGGCAAGGCCTGGCTCAGGCGGAAACGAAAATTCAGATTGTTACCGCTAAGCCCTATACAGGCTAAATGTGTCAGGCACTGAACAGCTCAGCGTTTGCATCCATCCAGCCCTGCAACAGGAGCATGGCGGCGATCGCATCGACCGGGTTGTCTTTGTAACTGCTGCCGCGCTGACCGCCACGACTCATGCGCTCGCCCTTGGCCTCGAAGGTCGTCAGGCGTTCGTCATGGGTATAAACCGGCAGATTGAAGCGACCGTTGATCCGACGGGAAAACTTCTCGGCCTTGACGCTCATGTCGCTGGGCGTGCCGTCCATGTTCAGCGGCAGGCCGACGACGATGGCGTCTGGTTTCCATTCGCGGATCAGCGCTTCGATCTGGCTCCAGTCCGGCACGCCTTGCTGGGCCTTGAGGGTGCACAGGTCGCGGGCTTGACCGGTAATCACCTGGCCCACCGCAACGCCGATCTGTTTGGTGCCGTAATCGAAACCCAGTAGTAAGCGCAGTGCGGGCATCAGGCGTGGCCTGCCTGGCTGGTGAGCAGGTTCAGGTTTACGCCCAGGCGCGCGGCGGCGGCATCCCGACGCTGGTCACTGTCGACGTCAAAGAGAATGGCAGGATCGAACGGGCAGGTTAGCCAGGCATTGGCAGCCATTTCAGCTTCCAGTTGGCCTGCATCCCATCCGGCGTAACCCAGAGTGATCACATTTTGATCAGGTCCGTAGCCGTCCGCGATGGAAAACAGCACATCCTGCGAAGTTGAGAGCGCCAGGTCGCCGAGCTCGACGGTGGCCTGAAAGACCTGCCCGCGGGGGTGCAGCACGAAACCGCGGTCGGTCTGAACCGGACCGCCGGTGTGTATCGCTATTTCCTGGCAACGCACGGGAGCGGGGAGCTCGGGGCGCAATTGTTCAAGGACATCCGCCAGCGTGAGGCTTTGCGGTCGGTTGATGACCAGCCCCATGGCTCCGTTGGCGTTGTGCTCGACGATGTAAGTCAGCGTCTGCGCAAAGTTCGGGTCCACCATGTGCGGCATGGCGATCAGGAATTGATGCTTGAGATAACTCGCAGATACGTTTTTCATGAGCCCTAGTGTGGCGTCGCGCGGCGGGCCTGACAACTGGCAGTTCTGACAGGTCCGCAGGTTTGTGAAGGAGCCATCAGTTACTGGAAAGCTTGTCACCCCGGGCGAATTTCCAGGTCCGGATGATTTCGAGCCGGTCGATGTCAGCCAGATCGCCGGTGAACGGCGCAAATGGCGCCGCCAGACGCACGATTCGCTGTGCAGCCTGATCCAGCAAGGGTTGTCCTGAGGACTCCAGCACCAGTATTTCGTACAGCGAACCGTCGCGATTGATCGAGACCATCAGGCGCAAATTGCCGTAGATCTGCTTGCGGCGTGCTTCTTCCGGATAATTCAGGTTGCCGACGCGCTCGACTTTCTTGCGCCAGTCGTCTTTGTACCAGGCGCCTTTGTCGCGCATGGTCGACGCGGCATTGAGGCGGTGGATCTTTGGTCGCTTGGCGTACAGCTGTTGTTCGTTGGAGAGCTCGGCCTCGAGGCTGGCGATTTCACTGCTCAGTTGCGAACTGTCGAATTCCGGGGCGGCCTTTGGCGTTGGGTCCGGTTTGACCTCTTCACGCTTGGCCACAGTCTTTTCAGGCGTTTTGGCCTTGGTGGCGACCACGGTTTTCGCCGACTCCTGTTTTTGCACAGGTTTGGCGGCTGGAGGCGGTGTCACTTTATTGATCTTGGTGTCCTGGAACGGCGCAAGCTCGGTGGTCTTGGGGATTTCCGCCTTGTCCAGGGTGCCGCTGCCTTCCTGATTGTCTTGAGCCAGAAAGTCGGCCTGTTTGGGCTTGGTGTCACTTTTGAACGTGGCGAGGGTGATTTCCAGCGTCTGGCTGATCTGTTCCGGTTTGACGTAAGTGAAACCCACGCCAAGGATGATCGCCACGTGTATCAACGCCGCAATCAGCAGGGTAAAGCCCAGACGATCCGCCGGGCGCACGCCTGATTGGGTAAGTTCGTATGGGAGATCGACAGCAGTCATCAGCGGGTTAGCGTCTCTTGGGGTATTTCAAAATCGTTGGCTGCGCATGATAGCCCAGATTGAAATGCGGACTTCTGTGGGAACACATATAACCCTGTGGGAGCTGGGCTTGCCCGCGATAAGGCTGGACGCGATAGACCATATCTGTGTCGTCCTTATCGCGGGCAAGCCCAGCTCCCACAGGGATCGAGTTATGGCTTACCGGGCCTGCAGCTTCTTCTCGATCACATCCATCAACATCCCACCAATATTAGTACCGAATGCATTGTCGATTTCACGAATGCAGGTCGGGCTGGTGACGTTGATTTCGGTCAGATGCTCGCCGATCACGTCCAGGCCGACGAAGATCAGGCCTTTTTCACGCAGAGTAGGGCCAATCTGTTCGGCGATGTAGCGATCCTTATCCGTCAGCGGACGTGCTTCGCCACGACCACCTGCTGCCAGATTGCCGCGGGTTTCCCCGGCCGCCGGGATACGTGCCAGGCAATACGGGACAGGTTCGCCGTCAACCATCAGGATGCGTTTGTCGCCGTCCTTGATCGCAGGCAGATAGCCCTGCGCCATGATTTGCTGGGTGCCATGTGCAGTCAGGGTTTCGAGGATCACCGACAGGTTCGGATCGCCCACGCGATGGCGGAAGATCGACGCGCCGCCCATGCCGTCCAGCGGCTTGAGGATCACATCGCCGTGCTCAGCGGCAAACTCGCGCAGGATGTCGGCACGGCGGCTGACCAGAGTCGGCGGCGTCAGCTGCGGGAACTGCGTGGCGAACAGCTTTTCGTTGCAGTCACGCAGGCTCTGCGGCTTGTTCACGATCAGTACGCCAGCACGCTCGGCCTGTTCCAGCAGATAAGTGGCGTAAACGAATTCCATGTCGAATGGCGGATCCTTACGCATCAGAATCACGTCCAGATCATCCAGACCGCTGTCCACTTCGGTACCAAACTCGAACCATTTGGCCGGGTCGGCAAAAACTTTCAGCGGTTTCATGCGAGCGCGGGCCTGGCCAGCGTTCTGATACAGGTCCTGCTGCTCCATGTAGAACAGCGACCAGCCGCGTTCCTGAGCGGCAAGCAGCATGGCCAGTGAGCTGTCCTTTTTATAGGAGATGCGCTCAATCGGGTCCATGACAATCCCTAGGCGAACGCTCATGGGCAAATATCCTCTGATCGATAACGGCCGCGTCGGCCTTGAAATAGGCGTCAGGGTGGCGCTCCGCTTGCTCCGGGTCAAGAGGCAAGCACGTGGCGGCCGGCTTTATGGATTGAGTCTAGAGAGTGTGCTAAAAAGGCTCGGCGCCTGAATTTGGCATTTGGCCTTCAGCCCCTGTAAATCAGGAGCTGGCAGTACGATCAGGCTCCCGTGCCGGGCTGAACACGCATAATTACGCCGCGGCGATGGAAGAGCAGATATGGAACAGCATTCATCAGCACTGAAAGTCATGGTCATCGACGATTCGAAGACGATTCGTCGCACCGCCGAAACGCTGCTGAGAAATGTCGGTTGCGAGGTCATTACCGCAATTGACGGATTCGATGCGCTGGCCAAGATCGCCGACAATCATCCGCGCATCATCTTCGTCGACATCATGATGCCGCGTCTGGATGGCTATCAGACCTGCGCGTTGATCAAAAACAACCGGGCGTTCAAATCGACGCCGGTGATCATGCTCTCGTCCAAGGATGGCCTCTTTGACAAGGCCAAGGGACGAATCGTCGGCTCTGATCAGTTTTTGACCAAACCGTTTAGCAAGGAAGAGCTGCTCAGCGCGATCAAGGCGCATGTGCCGGGGTTCGTTGCAGTGGAACAACAAGTTTCGTGACGCCTGCTGCCCACAAGGGCTGCGGGCATTCATCCTTATGGGGAACACCATGGCTCGAATTCTGATCGTCGATGACTCGCCGACTGAAATGTACAAATTGACCGGCATGCTGGAAAAGCACGGTCATGAAGTTCTCAAGGCCGAAAACGGTGCCGACGGCGTTGCCCTGGCGCGTCAGGAAAAGCCCGACGCCGTGCTCATGGACATCGTCATGCCCGGCCTCAATGGTTTTCAGGCCACCCGCCAACTGACCAAGGACGCGGACACCAGCATGATCCCGGTGATCATCATCACCACCAAGGATCAGGAAACCGACAAGGTCTGGGGCAAACGTCAGGGCGCGCGTGATTACCTGACCAAGCCGGTGGACGAAGAGACCCTGATGAAAACCCTGAATGCGGTACTCGCCGGCTGACGCCGGTTCGTCATGGCTGAGTCTCAAACCGCTTTTCAGCTGCTGTTCGACATCGATCAACGTTGTCGAACACTGGCGGCGGGCCTGCCGTTTCAGGAAACCCGCCAGCAGGACTGGAGCGGTATCGGCTTTCGCATGGGCGAGCGTTGCTATGTGGCGCCCATGGGGGAAGTCAGCGAAATACTTCATGAGCCACGCTACGCAGCGCTGCCCGGAGTAAAACCCTGGGTGCGCGGCGTGGCCAATCTGCGTGGCAAGCTGTTACCCATCATGGATCTGTGCAGCTTTTTCGGCCATGAACTGTCGCCCCTGCGTAAAGAGCGGCGGGTGCTGGTCGTTGAGCACCAGGATGTATTCGCCGGTTTGCTGGTTGATGAGGTCCTCGGCCTGCAGCATTTCAGTCAGATCAGCCTGATGCCCCGGCAGGCGGCTGACATGGATGATGACATTACGCCGTTCATTCGAGGGCGGTTTGTGCGCGATCAGGCCTGGCTGGTGTTCAGTCCATGGGCGCTGGCGCAGTCACCGGGCTTCATGGACGTAGCGCTTTAACGTATTCGGCAGGCCAGCAACGCTGGCCTTTTTTGCTTGCGCGATAAACATCGCATTCGGTCCAGGTGGGACATGAGTAAGACAGGCAGATCATTGGAAGGCCTACGCAGCCGTTCGCAAATCGTCGTGCTGTTCGTCGCGCTGATCATTTTCATCGTGTTGCTGTTCGTCAATTTCGCTTACCTCAACACGCAGTCGAATTACGACAAGCAATACATCGGTCACGCAGGCGAGCTGCGCGTGTTGTCTCAGCGCATTGCCAAGAACGCCTCCGAGGCCGCCGCGGGTAAACCGCAAGCCTTCAAATTGCTTGCCGATGCCCGCAACGACTTTGACATGCGTTGGGGCTATCTGCGCAAGGGCGACAAAAACACCGGTTTGCCACCCGCGCCACAGGACGTCCGCGACGAGTTGCAGACGGTGCAGGCCGACTGGGAAGCCCTGCGTAGAAACTCCGACGTGATTCTGGCCAACGAGCAGACCGTGCTGTCGTTGCATCAAGTGGCTGCGACCCTGGCCGAAACCATCCCGCAATTGCAGGTCGAGTACGAAAAAGTCGTCGATATCCTGCTGCAAAACCGCGCGCCAGCCAGCCAGGTCGCAGTTGCCCAGCGTCAGTCTTTGTTGGCTGAGCGGATTCTTGGTTCGGTCAACAAGGTGCTGGCGGGGGATGACACCGCGGTTCAGGCCGCCGACGCTTTCGGTCGTGACGCCAGTCAGTTCGGCCAAGTGCTCAGCGGCATGCTCGACGGCAACGTGAGCTTGCGCATCGCGCAGGTCGACGACCCGGCCGCCCGAGCGCGTTTGGCCGAGATCGCCGAGTTGTTCCAGTTCGTTTCCGGTTCGGTGGATGAGATTCTCGAAACATCGCCTGAGCTGTTCGAGGTGCGCGAGTCTGCAGGCAACATCTTCAACACGTCACAAACCCTGCTAGACGAAACCTCTGTGCTCGCCAACCGGCTGGAGCATCTGGCCAGTGCGCGCTCATCGAACACCATTGGCGGTTACGTGCTAGGGCTGTTGGCCTTGATGTCGATCATCCTCATCGGCCTGGTCATGGTGCGTGAGACCAATCGTCAGCTTCGCGAGACCGCCGAAAAAAGCGAGCGCAACCAGAACGCGATCATGCGTCTGCTCGATGAAATCGAAAACCTGGCTGACGGTGATCTGACCGTGGCCGCGTCGGTGACGGAGGATTTTACCGGGGCAATTGCTGACTCCATCAACTATTCCATCGACCAGTTGCGCGAGCTGGTGGCGACCATCAACCTCACTGCCGAGCAAGTGTTCGGTGCGGTGAAGGACACCCAGGGTACCGCCACGCAACTGGCTGCGGCGTCCGAGCATCAGGCGTTGCAGATCGCTGCGGCGTCCAACGCGATCAACCGCATGACCGGGTCTATCGATCTGGTCTCGGCCAACGCCCATGAGTCCTGGTCGGTGGCCGAACGCTCCGTTGCCATTGCCAACAAAGGCAATGAGGTGGTGCACAACACCATCAACGGCATGGACAACATTCGCGAGCAGATTCAGGACACGTCCAAGCGAATCAAGCGTCTTGGTGAGTCTTCTCAGGAAATCGGCGATATTGTCAGCCTGATTGACGACATTGCTGACCAGACCAACATCCTCGCCTTGAACGCTGCGATTCAGGCGTCGATGGCCGGTGACGCCGGGCGCGGTTTTGCGGTGGTGGCTGACGAAGTGCAGCGTCTGGCTGAACGTTCGTCCTCAGCGACCAAGCAGATTGAAACGCTGGTGCGGGCGATTCAGAACGACACCAACGAGGCGGTGATCTCCATGGAGCAGACCACCACCGAAGTGGTGCGGGGTGCGCGCCTCGCGCAGGACGCCGGAGTGGCGCTGGAAGAGATCGAGGGCGTTTCAAAAATCCTTGCCGCGCTGATCCAGAGCATCACCAACGCGGCCCAGCAGCAGTCAGAACTGGGTCTGCAGATATCCCAGACCATGACGGTCATTCAGCAAACCACCTCGCAGACCACCTCAGGTACCGCCGCCACGGCGCGCAGCATGGGTAACCTGGCGAAGATGGCCAGCGCGATGCGTCGCTCGGTTTCGGGCTTCACCTTGCCGTCGTCAAAGGACCGTGGGTGATGTTCAAAAAACGTACAGCTCTGCTCTCCTGCAGAGAAGGTCCGGTCGACACAAACATTCAGGTTGGAATGCGATCTCTGTGGGAGCGGTGCTTGCCCGCGATGCATGAGTCGCAGTTAGACGACATACCGCGTTATCGTTTATCGCGGGCAAGCACCGCTCCCACAGGGTCGGTTTATCCCTCGGTGAGCGTCTACGGGTTCGGGTTCAACTTCGGTATAAGCAATCAAGCTGGGTATTGGAGTCGTCATGGCTGATCGGCACGACTATGTAGCGCTGGAATGGGTGAAAGGCGAAATCGCTGAAACCCTCAAGCAGGCTCGCCAGGCCCTCGAAGTATTCATCGTCGACCCCGGCCATACGGAGGCGATGGACGAGTGCCTGGATTGCGTGCACCAGGTGCACGGCAGCCTGCAAATGATCGAATTCTACGGTGCAGCGTTGCTGGCCGAGGAAGTCGAACAACTGGCGCTCGCCTTGCAGCAGGATCGCGTGGCGGAACGTGCCGAGGCCGAGCAGTTGCTGACTCAGGCCATGACGCAACTGCCTGCGTATCTGGACCGTATTCATTCTGCCCGGCGCGATCTGCCGCTGGTGGTCTTGCCGCTGCTCAATGACTTGCGCAGTGCCCGGGGTGAAAGCCTGTTGTCGGAGACCAGCCTGTTCGCGCCGCAACTGGTCAGTGTTGCGCCGCTGGATGCGCAAACTCTTGAACAGCGCGACAACCCCGAGTTACCCGCGCTGCTGCGCAAATTACGCCAGACCCTGCAGACTGCGCTGGTCGGCCTGTTGCGTGAGCAGGACGTAAAGACTCAGCTCGGCTACATGGGCAAAGTCTTCGCGCGTCTCGAACAGCTGTGCGACAACGCGCCGTTGGGGCCGCTCTGGCAGATTGCGTCGGCATTGGTGGAAACCATGCTCAATGGCAATTTCACCAACAGTCCGGCATTGCGCAGCCTGTTCAAGGATGCCGACAAAGAACTCAAACGCTTGCTGGAGCAGGGCATTGCGGGGATCAACCAGCCTGCGCCGGATGAGTTGCTCAAAAGCCTGTTGTTCTACATCGCCAAGTCCGACAGCCAGGCGCCACGAATGGTCGATCTGAAGGACCAGTACGGCCTGGACGAAGCGCTGCCCGACACCACGCCACCCAGCCAGCAACGGACGAGCCTCGGACCTGATCGCGACGCGATGCGCTCGGTGATCAGCGCCTTGTGCGAAGAGCTGGTGCGGGTCAAAGAGCGGCTGGATGTGTTTGTACGCGGTGATCGCAAGTCGGTCAGCGAACTCAACAGCCTGCTACCGCCGCTGCGGCAGATCGCCGACACACTGGCTGTGCTGGGCTTCGGTCAGCCGCGTAAAGTCATCATTGATCAGTTGGCCGTGGTGCAGGGTTTGGCGCAGGGCCAGCGCGAGCCGAGTGACGCCGCATTGATGGATGTGGCCGGGGCATTGCTGTATGTCGAGGCAACGCTGGCCGGAATGGTCGGCCCGGTCGAGCAAGCCGCCAATCGCGAAGAGAGTCGCCTGCCCACCACTGACCTGACGCAGATTCATCAGTTAGTCATCCGTGAAGCCCGGGTCGTGTTGCAGCAAGCCAAGGATGTGATCATTGATTACATCGATGGTGAATGGGATCGCGAGCGTCTGAAGCCACTGTCTGCGTTGCTGGTGCAAGTGCGCGGCGCACTGGCGATGATTCCGCTGGCCCGTGCAGCCAGTCTGCTGGCGGCCTGTAACGACTACATTCTTGAACACCTCTTGATCGACGAAACCCGCCCGGCCTGGACCCAGCTCGACAGCCTCGCTGATACCATTACCGGCATCGAGTATTATCTGGAGCGCATGGGCGAAGACCATGAGGCGCCGGGCGAACAGGTGCTCGACATGGCGCAGGAAAGCCTGGCGCGACTGGGCTACACGCCCGCGTCGGATACCCTCGACGTACCGGTGCTGGACGAGGTCATCAGCCAGGACGAGATTCTTGAGCTGGAAGCGCGCAACGCCTTGGTCAGCCCGACGCAAACCATCGCCGATGTGCTGGCCAGTCCAATGTCTGGCGTGAACCCGCCGGCGCTTCATACCCCCGATAGCCTGTTGCCGCCGCCTGCCGATGAAGAAGCGGTGGACGACGAGTTACTGGAAGTCTTTCTTGAGGAAGCCGAAGAAGTCCTCGCCGCCCTGCGCGAATACCTGCCGCAATGGATTGGCTCCCTCAATGATGCGCGCAGCAACACCACCGCGCTGACCGAAGTGCGCCGCGCTTTCCACACCCTCAAGGGCAGTGGGCGGATGGTTCGTGCATTGATCCTTGGCGAACTGGCGTGGGCAGTGGAAAACCTGCTCAACCGCATACTGGAAAACAGCGTCAAACCCGACGAGCACGTTCAGCAGCTGCTCAATGAAGTGCTGGAACTGCTGCCAGCCGTTCTCAAGGATTTTGCTCAGGGTGCCCAGCGTCAGCGCAACGATGTGGACCGCCTCGCTGCCCAGGCGCATGCCCTGGCCAGAGGACAAGGACTGCTGACCTTCGACGTCGCCGCCGATAGCGAAAACGAAACTGACGAGCTCGACCCGCAACTGCTGGAAATCTTCCGCCAGGAAGCCCTGAGTCATCTGGACAGTCTCAAGCGTTTTCTGAAGAGCTGCGCCAATGATCCAGAGCCTGCCATCAGCGACGACCTGCTGCGGGCGCTGCACACCCTAAAAGGCAGCGCCTCCATGGCCGGTGTGTTGCCGATTGCGGAACTGACCAGTCCGCTGGATCAACTGGTGCGTGAGTACAAAGCGCACATGCTGGCGTTGGGGCAGGCCGAACTTGAGTTGTTGCACCAGGCCGAACCGCTGCTTCTGATGGGCCTGGCGCAGCTGTCGAGCGATCCGTTGGGGCCGATTCCCGGTGCGGCGGCGCTGATCGATTCCGCCCAGACCTTGCTGCAAGAGCGACTGGCAGCGGTGTTGAGTGCGTCGAACAACGGTTTACGGGTCAAGCGCAATCCGCAACTGATCGAGAGTTTTCTGGCCGAAGGCATGGACATCCTGCTGGACGCGGAAAACCTCTTGCAGCGCTGGCGGGAACACCCCGGAGAACGCCAGGAACTCTCTGCGCTGCTGGATGAGCTGACCACCTTGGGGCATGGCGCGCACCTCGCTGATTTGCCGCAAGTGGACGAACTTTGCGAGGCTCTGCTTGACCTGTATGGGGCGGTGGAAGAAAGCAGCCTGGCGGTCAGCGAACGTTTCTTTGATGAGGCCGAACAGGCCCATGAAGCGCTGATCTGCATGCTTGATCAACTGGCGGCCGGGCAAGAAGTTGAAGCCTGTCCGGCCCGTATTCAGGCGTTGCGGGACTTGCATGATCAGGCGCTGGACCCTTCAGCCACGGGCCTGATCAAAAGTGACGGCAGCCAGACGCTGAGCATCACCGAGCTGAACGCAGCCACCGAAACGTTGGCCAGTCATGCGCCGATTCTCGGCGACCCGTTGAACCTCGATGACGAGATCGTCGAGATATTTCTCGAGGAAGCAGTGGATATCCTCGACAGCGCCGGGCAAGCCCTGCAGCGCTGGTTCGATGATCCGGAGAACCCGTTGCCGCTATCAGCCTTGCAGCGCGACCTGCACACCTTGAAGGGTGGCGCGCGCATGGCTGAAATCGGTCCCATTGGCGATCTGGGGCATGAGCTGGAAAGCGTCTACGAAGGCCTTGTCGACCGCCGCTACAGCCATTCTCCGGCACTGGCTGAGTTGCTGGTCCAAAGCCATGACCATCTGGCATTGATGCTTGAAGAGTTACAGAAGCACCGGGTGCTGAGTGACCCGACGGCGTTGATCGATGCCATTCAGGCCTTGCGTATGGGCGCTACGCCGGCGTCAATGGGCGAGCCCATACCGGCACAGCCCAAAGTTGAAGCCAATACTTCGCCTGAGCGCGACACCGAGTTGCTGGAAATCTTCCTCGAAGAAGGCTTCGACCTCATCGACAGCTCCGGCGCTGCGCTGACACGGTGGCAGGCCGACCCCGCTAATTTGCTCGAAGTGGAAAACCTGCTGCGCGACCTGCATACCTTGAAAGGTGGCGCGCGCATGGCAGAAATCGCCCCCATCGGCGATCTGGCTCACGAGCTGGAAACGCTCTATGAGGGTTTGTCGGCCGGGACAGTGAAGCCCGATCCGATCACCATCAGCCTGCTGCAAAGCGGCCACGATTTGCTCGGTGATATGCTCGACGCGGTGCGCACCGACAAACCGTTGCCCGGTGCGGCGCTGCTGATCGAGAGCATTCGCAAGCAGGCCTCTGGCGATAGCTCGAATGGTCCCACCCTCGCGCCTGCGATGCTCGAACCGTTAGCCCCGATACTCATGCCCGAGCCAGCTTCGGCTCCTGATACCGAGGGTGAGCGCGCGGCCAGCGAGATGGTCAAGGTTCCGGCGCAAGAACTGGAAACGCTGGTCAACCTGGCGGGCGAGACATCGATCTTTCGCGGCCGTATCGAACAGCAAGTCATTGACGCCGAAGGCACCCTCGCAGAAATGGCCACGACCATTGAGCGGATGCGCGATCAGTTGCGGCGTCTGGACATGGAAACCCAAGGCAGCATCCTCAGTCGTGAGCAGGTGCAGGCCGAGCGGCTGGGTTACGAAGATTTCGACCCGCTGGAAATGGATCGCCATTCCCAGCTGCAACAATTGTCCCGCGCTTTGTTCGAGTCCGCGTCCGACTTGATGGACCTCAAGGAAACCCTCGACGCCCGGGCCAGCGATGCGCAGACCCTGTTGCTGCAACAGGCGCGGGTCAATACCGAATTGCAGGAAGGCCTGATGCGCACGCGCATGGTGCCTTTCGAGCGCATGGTGCCGCGCCTCAAACGCATCGTGCGTCAGGTGTCCGCCGAGTTGCACAAAAAGGTCCATTTCGAGGTGGGTAACGCTGAAGGCGAGATGGACCGTACGGTGCTTGAGCGCATGGTCGCGCCGCTGGAGCACATGCTGCGCAACGCCATCGATCATGGCCTTGAAAGCACTGAGGAGCGCCTGGCTCAGGGCAAGCCCGAGTTCGGCACCATTCTTCTGGATCTCAAGCACGAAGGTGGCGATATCGTCTTCGAGATGAGCGACGACGGTGCAGGTGTGGACCTGGATGCGGTGCGGAAGAAGGCCATCAAGCGCGGCATGATTCCAGCTTATGCACAGCCGGGTTATCACGAGACGTTGCAGTTCATTCTGGAGCCTGGGTTCTCCACTGCGGAAACCGTCACGCAGATTTCCGGACGCGGCGTCGGGATGGACGTGGTGCATGCGGAGGTCAAGCAACTGGGCGGCACCATGGTCATCGAATCCGTGCAGGGGCAGGGCGCACTGTTCCGGATTCGCCTGCCGTTCTCGGTGTCGGTCAACCGTGCACTGATGGTGCAGTGGGGCGAAGAGCAATACGCCGTGCCGCTCAATACTGTCGAAGGCATTGTGCGGGTCATGCCCGGCGAGCTGGAAAGGTGCTACCAGTCGACGCCGCCGCGTTATCAATATGGCGAGCGGGTTTACGAGTTGCGCTATCTGGGCGAGCTGCTCAATTACAGTCAGCCGCCTTCGTTCATCGGGCAAACCCAGCCGCTACCGGTGTTGCTGGTGCATGTTCAGGACCAGTGGGTTGCGGTGCAGGTCGATGCGTTGGCGGGCTCGCGGGAAATCGTCGTTAAAAGCCTCGGCCCGCAGTTTTCCAGAGTGCAGGGTATTTCCGGTGCGACCATTCTGGGCGATGGCCGCGTCGTGCTGATTCTCGATTTGCTGGCGCACATTCGTCGGTTGCATGGCCGTCTGCTGGCCGAGCAGTCAGCGGGGCGCAGTGTGCCAGTGTGGAGCGACGCCGAGCAGGGCCGACCGCTGTTGGTGCTGGTGGTGGACGATTCGGTCACGGTACGCAAAGTCACCAGCCGCCTGCTGGAGCGTCATGGCATGAACGTGCTGACAGCCAAAGACGGTGTCGACGCCATGCTGCTGCTCAAGGAGCGCGTCCCGGACGTCATGTTGCTGGATATTGAAATGCCACGCATGGACGGTTTCGAAGTCCTTGGCCATGTTCGCGCCGACGAGCAGCTCAAGGAATTGCCCATCATCATGATCACCTCCCGCTCCGGCCAGAAGCACCGCGACCGTGCCATGGGGTTGGGCGTCAATGAGTACTTGAGCAAGCCGTATCAGGAATCAGTGCTGCTCGAAAGCATCGCCTATTGGAGTCAGGTCAATGCCTAACGCTGCCAGTGCGACACAACTGACCGGGTTGATTCTGCCACTGAGCGACCGCAATTTGCTGCTGCCCAACGTCGCCGTGGCGGAGCTCATCGACTATCAGGATTGCAGCGCCGACAGTGATGCGCCTGCATGGTACCTGGGGCCGATCAGTTGGCGGCAGCGCACTTTGCCCTTGCTCAGTTTCGAAGCCGCGTGCGGCGGCCGAACCCTTGTCGGTGGCCGCGCACGCATCGTCGTACTCAACGCCCTGGGTGGCCGCGACGAGCTGAAATTCATTGCTCTGCTGACCCAAGGCATCCCCCGTTCCTGCAAGGTCGACAACCAGCTCAGCTATGTTGACGTACCTCTGGATGCGCTTGAGCTCGCGGCCGTGCAAATCGGCGAGACCATCGCGAAGATCCCCGATCTGGTGGGGCTAGAGCAGTGGTTGGTGGATGCGGGCCTCACACAAACCTCCCTGTAGGAGCTCACGAGCACCGCGAGGCAGCGATAGCGTTCTGCCTGACACACCGCCATCGCGGCCTCGCGGTGCTCGTGCGCTCCTAAAAAGAATCGTATCCCGCCGGGTATGTGAGCCGATTAGATTTTATATTCGGCTCACGGAATGAGCCGAATAGGTTTATTATTCGGCTCATGTGCATAACGGTCGTCATCATGAACGAACACCTGAACTGGATCTGGCAGCACGCTGACTGGCCGCATTTTCGCTGGCAGGCGGAGCGGCTCGCCTCACTACTGCGCTGCTGCTCCCAGGCGCAGGGCCGTTTGCTGGGCATGTTGGGTGCGGCGGGTGCCGATGCGAGCGCACAGACAGAACTGGATGCGCTGCTGCAAAACATCATCACTTCTTCAGCCATTGAGGGTGAGCAACTGAATGTCGGTTCAGTGCGCTCATCACTGGCCAAGCGTCTTGGACTTGAGGCTGATCAGCGGGTCAGCCCGCGCAGTGAAGGCCTGGCCGAGCTAATGCTCGATGCCACCCAGCAACACACTGCGACGCTCACGCTTGAGCGGGTACTCCATTGGCACACGCTGCTGTTTCCGGCTCAAGAATCGCTGCTGTCCCACGACATCCGGGTAGGTGCTTTGCGGGGCGAAGAGCCGATGCAGGTGGTGTCGGGGCGTGTGGACCGGCCAACTGTGCATTTCGAAGCCCCGGCGCGCGAAGGTCTGGAGGGACAACTCGATGCGTTTCTCGATTGGTTCGCCGCCAGCCGGGAAGATGTCAGCCTTGACCCATTGCTGCGTGCGGGCATTGCGCACTTCTGGTTCGTGACGCTGCATCCCTTCGATGACGGCAACGGCCGTCTGACGCGAGCAATCACCGACCTTGCCTTGGCGCAGGCTGAGAACCAGGCGATCCGCTTTTACGCCATGTCCGCGAGCATTCTTGCGGATCGACGAGGCTACTATGAAATTCTGAAGCGCAGTCAGAAAGACGGTCTGGATATCACGCCGTGGCTTGAGTGGTTTCTGCAAACCCTGCTGCATACCCTTGAGCAAGCGATCAAGCGCATCGACCGCGTTCTGGCCAAGGCACGCTTCTGGCAGCAACACCGGGCTGATGGTTTATCGCCAGAGCAAATCAAAGTCCTCAACCGTTTGCTGGACGGAAGTTTACTGGCCGACAAACCGGGTTTCGAAGGCGGCATCAGCGCCGCGCAATATCAGGCTGTTGCGAAGGTCAGTAAGGCCACTGCCACCCGGCACCTTGCTGATCTTCTGGAGAAAGGCTGCGTGCTGAAACTGCCAGGGGGAGGGCGGAGTACGCGGTATCAGTTGGTCTTGGATTGAGCGGTTGTTGTCCCGCAGCTAACCTTGGACCTGTAGGAGTGAGCTTGCTCGCGATAGCGTTAATTCAGGCGATAATTGTCGTCGACAGAGAAACCGAATCGCGAGCAAGGTGGAGCGCCACCCCGGTCACTCCTACAATGGCCTGTGCTTGCTGCGTGAGAGCGTACTGTCAGATCGGCAGGTGCTGAATGCGTCGGTTTACTTCGAGCTCGCTGAGGTTCAAGGACATATCGTCGGTCAGAACTGTCCTGGCTTTGTGTTGAGCGACAGAGCGGCGCAGGCGCTTGGCGTTTGATTCGTTACTCAGCAAGTAAGTCGTCTCAACGCTGGAGTTTTCATTCCGCGGGTTGTCAGGCGAGGTCATGATGAAATCCGAAGAGCGTTTTCAATGAAAAGTAACTGATTTAGGCGGAGCGAATCAGTACGGATGTATTACCCACCGAGATATTGAGCCACAACTTCCCCGCTCCACAGCCAGACATCGCCCTTTCACTTGAGTGAAATTTCCGAAAAAAACCTGGACCAACTAAGCATTTCGTTGATGTCGAATTCTAATGACTTGAATTTCTTGATCGTTTATTCGGTACAGCGCTAAAAATGGGTAGCGAGCAAAAACCAGCTCACGAACCCCTGGACGTAGAGCCGGGCGCCCCATGCTGCTGAAAATCGTCAGTGGGTCCAGCTTTTCGAGGAGGTGGAGAATAATGCCAGTTGCTACCTTTGGACCTGCGTTTGCAACGTAGTATTCGTGGATAGAAAGCAGGTCGCTTCGAGCTTTCTCAGTCAGCGCTATTGTTCGCACGTGCTAACCACTCAGCTTTTACTATTTCAAGATCGGTGAGACGTCCCGCTTCAGCGTCTGCAATGCCTTCGTCTATCGCCTGCAACTCTTCGAATGCTGTCGCCAAATACTGTTCTAACGCCCGTTGCAGATGGTATTGGCGTTCTCGATTTGAAGCCGACACGAGCTCGTCGAGTTTTGTTGCCAATGAGTCATCAATAAAGAATGACAACGTGGATGATGCCATGACGTACTCCCCGAATTGGCAATTATAGGTTTGCGCGCAACGCTTGGGAGTATACCGCTGCTGTGAGTGCAGAGAGGTTTCGCTATTCAGATGTGTCATTGCTTTGAAGTTTTCGCAGGAAATTTGGGCTTTGAAATTTATCAAGGGATGCCTACTTTTTGAGTTAGATATTTATTGCCTGCGCAGATGTTGACTCGTTCTATGGCCGTTCGATAGCAAGAAGCCTCCCTTTCACTTGAGTGAAATTTCCGAGAAAATCCCGGCCTATTGCGCCCTGTGATTTGGGTCTCTAACCTCCTGCCGTCGCTGCAAAATCAGCGATCAGGTTTGGTAGACCTAGGTTATGTAGGCGCAAGGCGCCACCTTCAGCGAGGCGCTTTCTTACGGTCCGTGTTTATGGTGGCCGTGCGCATGGCGTCTTCGGACGCGCCGGGTGCCTGCGACCGGTTCTACCAACTTGCGTACGGCCGCCACCCTTCGTTTGGTAGCGAAGACAGCGGCTCCTTAAGTCATGTAGGAATTAAATCAAATGCCCGAAACACCACCTCAAATACCCTTCCTCGCCAATCACGCCCTGACCCAGGAGCAAGCCCTGACTCACGCCTCGGAGTTGCTGCGCTGCGCCATGGCCACTGCGTACGAATGCGGCGATAGCCTGACCGGTTCAAAGCGCGATCTGGCGTTTTCTGTTGTGCATCTGGTTGAAATGGCCAACGCGATGGTTGAGCGGTCGCTTCGATAGTTGCTGCGAAGCTACTTTCTTCTGTGGGAGCTGAGCTTGCTCGCGATGAACGATGATGCGATCTGCCTGAAACACCGCGGTGCCTGCATCGCGGGCAAGCCCAGCTCCCACAATGATCTGAGCCTTGCACTACAGCTTTTGGGCCAGCATTAGCCGCCATCAACTGATCATTACTCCAACCGTAACGATCCCACTCTCTACTTGATTGATGCCCCGCACCCTTAGCTCCTAAGGTGGCCCACGACAGCGAAATCGTGGAGTGGACATGACAACAATAACGACCCCCGACGCGCGCTGGTCGCGTCGTCGCACCGAGAAACAGCGGCGGCTCGAGCAGGTGCGGCATCTTGCCGATGGTGTGGTGTTGCCGACCGACAACATCGTCGCAGCGCTGGAAGCCTTGATGGTGTCCGGTGATCGCGTGGTGCTTGAGGGCAACAACCAGAAGCAGGCGGACTTTCTTTCCCGCGCCCTGGCCAAAGTCGACCCGGCCAAGCTGCACGACCTGCACATGATCATGCCCAGCGTTGGGCGCTCGGAGCACCTTGATCTGTTCGAACGCGGCATCGCCCGCAAGCTCGATTTCTCCTTTGCCGGTACGCAAAGCCTGCGCATCAGCCAGTTGCTGGAAGACGGCCTGCTGGAAATCGGCGCGATTCATACCTACATCGAGCTGTACTCGCGGCTCGTGGTCGATCTGATTCCCAATGTCGTGCTCTCTGCCGGTTTCATGGCCGACCGGGCGGGCAACATCTACACCGGCCCAAGCACTGAAGACACTCCCGCCTTGATCGAACCGGCCGCGTTCAGCGACGGCATTGTCATCGTCCAGGTCAACCAATTGGTGGACGACGTCAGCGATCTGCCTCGCGTTGATATCCCTGCGTCGTGGGTCGACTTTGTGGTGGTCGCCGACAAGCCGTTTTACATCGAACCGTTGTTCACCCGCGACCCGCGCCACATCAAGCCAGTACACGTGTTGATGGCGATGATGGCGATTCGTGGCATCTACGAAAAACACAATGTGCAGTCGCTCAACCACGGCATCGGCTTCAACACCGCCGCCATCGAATTGATCCTGCCGACCTACGGTGAATCACTCGGTCTGAAGGGCAAGATCTGCCGCAACTGGACGCTCAATCCGCACCCGACGTTGATCCCCGCCATCGAAAGCGGCTGGGTGGAGAGCGTGCACTGCTTCGGCACTGAGCTGGGTATGGAAAACTACATTGCTGCCCGGCCAGACGTGTTCTTTACCGGGCGCGATGGCTCGATGCGTTCCAACCGCATGGTCTGCCAACTGGCCGGGCAATACGCCGTGGATCTGTTCATCGGCGCGACCTTGCAAGTGGATGGTGATGGTCACTCCTCAACCGTCACCCGTGGTCGCCTTGCGGGTTTTGGTGGTGCGCCAAACATGGGTCACGATCCTCACGGGCGTCGCCATCCAACCCCTGCCTGGCTGGACATGCGCCAACAGAGCGGAGACGGCCCGGATGCTTACCTTGAGCGCGGTAAAAAGCTCGTGGTGCAAATGGTCGAGACCTTCCAGGAGGGTGGTAAACCCACTTTCGTGGAAACCCTCGACGCGGTCGAAGTGGCGAAGAAAAGCGGCATGCCCCTCGCGCCGATAATGATCTATGGCGACGACGTCACCCATTTGCTCACCGAAGAAGGCATTGCCTATCTCTACAAGGCACGCAGCCTGGAAGAGCGTCAGGCGATGATCGCTGCGGTGGCAGGCGTGACTGTCATCGGCATGCGCCATAACCCCAAAGACACCGCGCGCATGCGTCGCGAAGGTTTGATTGCGCTGCCGGAAGACCTGGGTATCCGCCGCACCGATGCCAGCCGCGAATTGCTCGCCGCCAAGAGCATCGGTGATCTGGTGCAGTGGTCGGGCGGCTTGTACAACCCGCCTGCAAAATTCAGGAGCTGGTAATGAGCGCACTCGCACACAAAGCCAAATCTGACAGCCCGTTGTTCGCCGAACAGTTGGCTGACCTTGCCGTCGACGCGCTGATTGATGAGGCGGATCTTTCACCTAAACCAGCACTGGTGGATCGGCGCGGCAGTGGCGCGCACAGCGATCTGCATCTGGGCCTGATGCACGCCTCGGCATTGTCGCTATGGCCAATGTTCAAAGACATGGCTGAAGCGGCCCAGCAGTTCGCAGAAATCGGTCAGCCTTTGCGCGAAGCCTTGGGTCGCATTGGTCGTGAAGGTGAAGCCGCGATGCTGCGCACCACGAACGGCGTGAACACCCACCGTGGCGCGATCTGGGCTCTGGGCCTGTTGGTCACCGCTGCCGCGCTTGAACCGGATAACTGCAGCGCAGCGCAATTGACCCTGCGCGCCGCAAAGCTGGCCTTGATTGAAGACCGCAACGTGGTCCCGCAACTTAGCCACGGCGCACAAGTGGCCCAGCTTTATGGCGCCATGGGTGCCAAAGAACAGGCGCAACTGGGCTTCCCCGCCGTCATGCAAAAAGGCCTGCCGCAACTGCAACACAGTCGGGCGTCCGGCAGCGGCGAGCAGAACGCGCGACTCGATGCCTTGCTGGCGATCATGACCACGTTGGCGGACACCTGTGTGCTGTATCGCTCCGGCCTTGAAGGTTTGCACGCCATGCAGCAAGGCGCGCAGCGGGTGCTGGATGCGGGCGGCAGTGCGAGCCTGGCCGGTCGTCGCCAATTGCACGCGCTGGATCAGCAGTTGTTGCAGCTCAATGCGTCACCCGGTGGCGCTGCCGATTTGCTCGCCGCATGCCTGTTCATCGATAGCCTTGAGCCTGTGCTCGGCTCTGAATCGAGGAGTGTCTGACCATGGAAACCCTGTCTTTTGAATTCCCCGCCGGGCAGCCGCCGCTAGGCAGTGCGCTGGTGGGTTGTGTCGGTTCCGGTGATCTGGAAGTGCTGCTCGAACCGGGTGTACCCGGCAAGTTGTCGATTAACGTGGTGACGTCGGTGAATGGCGCTTCTGCCCGCTGGCAGCATTTGTTCGAGCGCATGTTCGACGGCCAGACACCACCTGCGCTGGCCATCGACATTCACGATTTCGGCGCCACACCAGGCGTGGTCCGTTTGCGTCTGGAGCAAGGCTTCGAGGAGATTGGCCATGACTGATACCGCCCGTTTGCTCCAGCAACACAGCTTCGTCGAATTGGGTGCTCGGCAACGGGCAAAAGCGCTGCTCGACGAAGGCAGTTTTCGTGAGTTGATCGACCCGTTTGACCGCATCATGTCGCCTTGGCTGATTAAGCAAGGCATCGTCGCCCAGGCGGACGACGGGGTGATTGTCGCCAAAGGTACGGTCGGTGGTTTACCCGTGGTTATAGCCGCCATCGAAGGTGCGTTCCAAGGCGGCAGCATGGGCGAAGTGGGCGGCGCGAAAATGGCCGGTGCACTGGAACTGGCTGCTGAAGACAACCGCAATGGAATCCCGACTGCCGCCATTTTGCTGCTGGAAACCGGTGGTGTGCGCTTGCAGGAAGCTAACCTTGGCTTGGCGGCGATTGCCGAAATTCATGCGGCGATTGTCGACCTGCGCCAGTACCAGCCAGTGATCGGCGTGGTGGCAGGCAGCGTCGGTTGTTTTGGAGGCATGTCCATCGCGGCGGGCTTGTGCAGTTACCTTTTGGTGACCCAGGAAGCACGGCTTGGCTTGAACGGCCCGCAAGTGATCGAGCAGGAAGCGGGTATCGAAGAATACGACTCCCGCGATCGGCCTTTCATCTGGAGCCTGACCGGAGGCGAGCAGCGTTACGCCAGTCATCTGGTGGACGGTTTTGCCGCTGACGACGTGCAGGCGATTCGTGAACAAGTGACCGGCTGGATCAGCCTCGGTGTTCCGGCTCAGGAGCGCAGCAGCCAGTACGAAACCTTTCTGCATCGTCTGGCGCGTCTCGACACCGCTTCGCAAATCGATCCGCAAACCGTGCGCGATCTCTATACAGAGCCGCAATCCAAAGGAGCCAAGCCATGAGCGCTTCCCAACGAGGTTTGAACTGGTTCAAGGCGCTCAGCGCCAACGCGGCCGAAGTGGTGGGTTTGCCTCATTCAGTCAAGGCAGCGGATGGTGTATTGGGTGAGCAGCCGGTGCGCTTTCTGGCAGTGGTCGCCGATGCTGACAACCGCTTTCCCCGTGCTCGCAGTGGCGAGGTCGGTTTACTGGAAGGCTGGGGTCTGGCCAAGGCCGTGGATTCCGCCATCGAGCTGGATCGCGATAACGAACATAAGCGAGCACTGATCGCTATTGTCGATGTGCCGAGCCAGGCGTATGGGCGGCGCGAAGAAGCGCTGGGTATTCATCAAGCCTTGGCGGGCGCGGTAGACAGTTATGCCCGTGCGCGACTGGCGGGCCATCCGGTGATTGGTTTGTTGGTCGGCAAGGCGATGTCCGGTGCGTTCCTGGCTCACGGTTATCAGGCCAATCGGCTGATTGCCTTGCGTGATCCCGGCGTCATGGTGCACGCCATGGGCAAAGAGTCTGCAGCGCGAGTCACGTTGCGCAGCGTCGACGAACTGGAAAAACTCGCTTCCAGCATCCCGCCCATGGCGTACGACATCGAGAACTACGCCAGCCTTGGCTTGCTCTGGGAAACCTTGTCGGTGAGCCAGATCGAACAGCCCTCCGGCGCAGATATCAGCCAGGTTCAGGAGGTGCTGAACAGTGCGATCAAAGACGTGAAGGGCACAGGGAATGACCTGAGCAGCCGACTTGGTGCGAGCAATCGCCAAGCCTCGTCAAAAGTGCGCGAACTGCTGCGGGCGCAGTGGTAAATGAACGCTGATCTGGCAGTGCTGCCCCACGATTTGTTGTGGGGCATCCCTATGTCTGCCTTGCCTGCCGATGCGCCGGACTGGGTGCTTGAGGCCGTACGCCTTGAGCATCCGGTGGTGGTGCGTCGTTCATTGGCGCCGCGAGCACTTGTCGCGGTGGGTATTCGTGGTCCGGGTCGTGAGCAACGGTTCGCGGCACTGATGCCACGGGATGCTATCGAGCGTTGCGTGCGTCCTGAGCAGTTGACGCATGTTCAAGGAGCGCACGATTGGCCTGCGCTGCAAGCACTGGATCAGATTCGCCCGTTGATGGATTTGCTGGCGTTGCCTTGGGGCGTGAGCGGCAGCGCTGGTTTCGAATTGGCCAGCGGTGTGGCGGCACTGCATCAGAACAGTGACCTGGACTTGATTGTGCGCACCCCGCGCTTTGTCAGCCGTGAATGGGCTGGCGAGTTGGTGAAGGTTCTGGACCGCTCCGTGTGTCGCATTGACGTGCAATTGCAGACGCCTTTTGGCGCGCTGGCATTGCGCGAGTGGGCGGGTGCTTCGCGTCAGGTGTTGCTCAAGAGTGAGCAGGGTGCCTGGTTGGTCACCCAACCCTGGCAGCCGATCGAGGCCTGCGCATGAGCAGCTTTTGGGTGTTCCCCGGCCAGGGCGCGCAGCAGCCGGGCATGTTGAATCAGTTGCCAGATGAGCAATCGATGCGTGATTGCCTGAGTGAAGCCAGCGATGCGTTGGGCGAAGACGTATTGCTGCTGGATTCTGAGCAAATGCTGCAATCCACTCGCGCCGTTCAGCTGTGTTTATTGATTGCCGGGGTCGCCAGCGCGCGGTTTTTACAAATCCAGGGCTGCGTGCCGGACACCGTTGCCGGTTTGTCCATCGGTGCGTATCCGGCAGCGGTTGTTGCCGGTTCGCTGGGCTTCACTGACTCCGTTCGGTTGGTGGCCTTGCGCGGTGAGCTTATGCAGAGCGCATATCCCCAAGGTTATGGCATGACGGCGATTATCGGGCTGGATCAGACCGCCGTCGAAGCGCTGGTCGCCGAAGTGCACGGTCCTCAACAGCCCGTGTACCTGGCCAATATCAACGCCGAAAACCAGTTTGTGATCGCCGGAAGCGCCGAGGCGATGGGTGAAGTGGCGCATTTGGCGAAAGCCAGTGGCGCCGCGACGGTAAAGCGCCTCGCGGTGAGCGTGCCGTCCCATTGCGCGCTGCTTGAACAGCCGGCGCAGGCCTTGGCTGAAGCTTTCGCCAACGTGACGATCAAAGCCCCTGCGGTGCGTTATCTGAGTGGCAGCACGGCACGGCCAATGATGACTGCAGACAAGCTGCGTGACGATCTGGCCTTCAACATGTGCCGCGTCATCGACTGGCGCAGTACGGTGCAAACCGCTTACGAGCGGGGCGCACGTCTGCAGATTGAATTCCCGCCGGGCACCGTGTTGACCGGGCTGGCACGCAAAGTTTTCGAGCAAGGAACGGCAGTCGCTTTTCAAGGCGCTCGCCTGGACAGTCTGGTCGCGTTGTCGCGCGAGGAGGGCCTCCGCAACCCATAGAGCGCACGGACGTTGGACCGTTTCGAAGAACAAGAACAACAACTTCGTAAGGCAAACTGAGGAATAACAATAATGATTATCTACGGTGTAGCACTGCTGGCTATCTGCATGCTGGCAGGGGTGATTCTCGGTGACTTGCTTGGCGTGATGCTGGGCGTCAAATCCAACGTGGGTGGTGTCGGGATCGCGATGATCCTGCTGATCTGTGCCCGTCTGTGGATGGAGAAGCGCGGCGGCATGAGCAAGGAATGCGAGATGGGTGTCGGTTTCTGGGGCGCCATGTACATCCCGGTGGTGGTCGCGATGGCGGCTCAGCAAAACGTTGTTACGGCCCTCAAAGGCGGCCCTGTCGCCGTACTCGCAGCCGTCGGCTCGGTGGTCTTGTGCGGTTGCACCATTGCCTTGATCAGCCGCATCAACAAGGGCGAGCCGCTGCCTCCGGAAGAGCCGGTGATCATTCCGGGCATCACGCCGGTACCAACGCCTTCGCCAACGCCAGCAGGGAGCCGTTGATATGTGGGAAATCATTGATAAGGGTTTGATCAGCAACGGGCTGGTGACGGCATTTGCGTTTGTGGGCGTGGTGATGTGGATTTCTGTCGTGCTTTCCAAGCGGCTGACGTTCGGCAGGGTGCATGGCTCGGCCATCGCCATTGTCATCGGCCTGGTTCTGGCGTGGGTCGGCGGCACGATGACCGGTGGCCAAAAAGGCCTGGCGGACGTGACATTGTTTTCCGGTATCGGGCTGATGGGCGGCGCAATGCTGCGTGACTTCGCCATCGTTGCCACCGCGTTCGAAGTGCAGGCAACTGAAGCGCGCAAAGCCGGATTGATTGGCGTGATTGCGCTGCTGCTTGGCACGATCCTGCCGTTCATTGTCGGCGCGAGCATCGCCTGGGTGTTTGGCTATCGCGATGCTGTAAGCATGACCACCATTGGCGCGGGTGCAGTGACCTATATCGTTGGCCCGGTCACTGGCGCGGCATTGGGGGCGACATCGGATGTGATGGCGTTGTCGATCGCGACTGGCTTGATCAAGGCGATCATCGTGATGGTCGGTACACCGATGGCGGCGCGCTGGATGGGGCTGGATAACCCGCGCTCTGCGATGGTCTTTGGTGGTCTGGCAGGCACCGTTAGCGGTGTGACGGCAGGCCTTGCTGCAACCGATCGGCGACTGGTGCCTTACGGCGCGTTGACGGCAACGTTCCACACCGGACTGGGCTGCCTGCTGGGGCCGTCGCTGCTGTACTTCGTGGTGCGGGCTATCGTCGGGTGATGACGCTATATCACGGTAGGAGCGAACTTGTTCGCGAAGCGGCGAGCCTGAAGAACCGTGTCAGGCCCTTTCGCCAACGAGTTGGCTCCTACCTTTAAAAGTGTTGAGCCTGCGCATTTCTGGGTAGGAGCGAACTTGTTCGCGAAGCGGCGTACCTGAAGAACCGTGTCAGGCCCTTTCGCCAACGAGTTGGCTCCTACCTTTAAAAGTGTTGAGCCTGCGCGTTTTGCTGGGGTAGGAGCGAACTTGTTCGCGAGGCGGCGAGCCTGAAGAAACACGTCAGGCCCTTTCGCCAACAAGTTGGCTCCTACCTTTGAAAGTGTTGAGCCTGCGCGTTTTGCTGGGGTAGGAGCGAACTTGTTCGCGAGGCGGCGTGCCTGAAGAACCGTGTCAGGCCCTTTCGCCAACGAGTTGGCTCCTACCTTTAAAAGTGTTGAGCCTGCGCATTTCTGGGTAGGAGCGAACTTGTTCGCGAGGCGGCGTGCCTGAAGAAACGCGTCAGGCCCTTTCGCCAACGAGTTGGCTCCTACCTTTAAAAGTGTTGAGCCTGCGCATTTCTGGGTAGGAGCGAACTTGTTCGCGAAGCGGCGTGCCTGAAGAACCGTGTCAGGCCCTTTCGCCAACGAGTTGGCTCCTACCTTTAAAAGTGTTGAGCCTGCGCGTTTTGCTGGGGTAGGAGCGAACTTGTTCGCGAGGCGGCGAGCCTGAAGAAACACGTCAGGCCCTTTCGCCAACAAGTTGGCTCCTACCTTTGAAAGTGTTGAGCCTGCGCGTTTTGCTGGGGTAGGAGCGAACTTGTTCGCGAGGCGGCGTGCCTGAAGAACCGTGTCAGGCCCTTTCGCCAACGAGTTGGCTCCTACCTTTAAAAGTGTTGAACCTGCGCGTTTTGCTGGGGTAGGAGCGAACTTGTTCGCGAGGCGGCGTGCCTGAAGAACCGCGTCAGCCCCGTTCGCCAACAAGTTGGCCCCTGCCTTTAAAAGTGTTGAGCCTGCGCGTTTTGCTGGGGTAGGAGCGAACTTGTTCGCGAAGCGGCGTGCCTGAGGAACGGCGTCAGGCCCTTTCGCCAACAAGTTGGCTCCTACCTTTAACGCGACAAGTCTGGGCCTGCGCAATTGCGGGGTAGGAGCGCAGTAGTTCTATTTACTCTTCATCAACCCCGAACACGCGGCCTTGTATGCCTCGTGCTGATACTTGTTCAGCGAAGCAGGCAGGTCGAAGTTGTGCTTTTTGTTCTGCGCGTTGATGGTTTGTGGCGACAACAGGGTTACTTCGCAATCGCGCAGCAACTGGAAAACCGTTTCGATCTTGAACGTCGTCGGGCCGCCTGCAAACTCGCCTTTTTTGCTGCGCTTCTTGATAACCACATGACTGATGCCGTTTTCACGCACAAAGCTGGCGATCTGGGTCGCGAAGGTTTTGACGTTGGCAGACTCGTCATCGTCTTCGAGTGCCAGCTTCTTGGTCGCCAGCGGCAAGTGTTCGAGGCCACCTTGCTGGCGGGTCGCCAATGCAAAAATAGCCTCACTGCCTTTGATTTCTACACCACAGATGATCATGAATGAGCCTTTACGTAACTGCCTGGATAAAAAGGCAGACACCATAGCGCATTCAGGTGTTCATTCCTGCGCGATGGATTCCAGATACTCGGAGCGCTCATCGCTGGTGCGCGCCAGGCAATCGTTCTGGGCGATGTTGAACGCTTTGCTGCCAGCCGCTGCCGGGAACACTTCCACCGCGCAATCGGCGTCGCGAAGCTTCTCCCAGGCCAGCTGGGCAGTCTTGAGTTTTTCGGCGAAGGCGTTGGCCTGGGACTTGTTCGCCCCGAACTGAGTGTTAACCCGCTGCAACAGGTTCTGGAAGTTCTCTTTCAGCAATTCCTCGGCCGTGTCGCGGCTGTACTTGGAGCACTCGAGGGTTTGTTGGTCTTCTTCGACACCGTCGCATGGCGAGACATCAGGGTTTTGTGCTGCATGAGCGCCCGCTATGCCGGTCGCCAAAAGAACCAAAGCCAGGAAAACCTTGTTCATCGAGTCTCTCCACTCCATTTGATGAGCTGGATTCTGGCCTAAGCGCGCTCTAAAGAACAGTTTGGCGAGATACACGTCGACAGCGTCCTGTCGGCCTTTGTCGTTTCTTGACGCTTTCGGCAAACCCCCTGTCGTTTTTGCACCCGGCTCGGCCGACCCTCAGGCATATGCTGGCCTCAATAGCGTCGGCATACGATTCGGCGCGCCAGTACCTAATCAGCACTTATATAAAGGGACAGCCTGATGAGCCCAGCCGAATTACACGCCGACAGCATCGTTATTGACGGGCTGATCATCGCCAAGTGGAACCGTGAGCTGTTTGAAGACATGCGCAAAGGCGGTCTGACCATGGCCAACTGCACCGTGTCGGTGTGGGAAGGTTTCCAGGCGACTATCGACAGCATCTGCAAAAGCCAGAAGCTGATGCGCGAAAACAGCGACCTGGTGATGCCGGTACGTACCACCGCCGACATCCGCAAGGCGAAAGAACTGGGCAAGACCGGCATCCTCTTCGGCTTCCAGAATGCCCACGCTTATGAAGACCAGATCGGCTATGTCGAGATCTTCAAGCAGCTCGGCGTGGGCATCGTGCAGATGTGCTACAACACCCAGAATCTGGTGGGCACCGGCTGCTACGAGCGTGATGGCGGGTTGTCGGGTTTCGGCCGCGAAATCGTCGCTGAAATGAACCGGGTCGGCGTTATGTGCGACTTGTCCCACGTCGGTTCCAAGACTTCAGAAGAAGTCATCCTCGAATCGAAAAAACCGGTCTGCTACTCCCACTGCCTGCCGTCCGGTCTTAAAGAGCACCCGCGCAACAAGTCCGACGAAGAACTCAAGTTCATCGCCGATCACGGCGGTTTCGTAGGCGTAACCATGTTTGCGCCGTTCCTCGCCAAAGGCATTGAGTCGACCATCGACGATTACGCCGAAGCTATCGAATACACCATGAACATCGTCGGCGAAGACGCCATCGGTATCGGCACCGACTTCACTCAGGGGCACGGTCAGGACTTCTTCGAATACCTGACCCACGACAAGGGCTACGCCCGCCGCCTGACCAGCTTCGGCAAGATCATCAACCCGCTGGGTATCCGCACGGTTGGCGAGTTCCCGAACCTGACCGAGACCTTGCTCAAGCGCGGCCACTCCGAGCGTGTGGTGCGCAAGATCATGGGCGAGAACTGGGTCAACGTGCTCAAGGATGTCTGGGGCGAGTAACCCCCGATCACGAGCAAAACCTTTACCGAATTGATCACCCCGCTGCCATTTCGCGCAGTGGGCGTACCCCGAACATCTGGAGTTTGACCCCATGGCTAAAATCGCCCCGCAACTGCCTATCGAAGTCGACAGCGAAACCGGCGTCTGGACCTCTGATGCGTTGCCGATGCTGTACGTGCCGCGCCACTTTTTCGTCAACAACCACATGGGCATTGAAGAAGTACTGGGCGCTGATGCCTACGCTGACATTCTCTACAAGGCGGGCTACAAATCCGCCTGGCACTGGTGCGAGAAAGAAGCTGAATGCCACGGTCTGGAAGGCGTTGCGGTATTCGAACACTACATGAAGCGTCTGTCGCAGCGTGGCTGGGGGCTGTTCAAGATTCAAGACATCGACCTGGAGAAAGGCACCGCCAGCGTCAAGCTTGAGCACTCCTGCTTTGTGTACGTCTACGGCAAAGTCGGTCGCAAGGTTGATTACATGTTCACCGGTTGGTTTGCCGGCGCCATGGATCAGATTCTCGCCGCAGCAGGCAGCCCGATTCGTACGGTCGCCGAGCAGGTTTACGGCGGTTCGGAAGAAGGCCATGACGACGGCCTGTTCATCGTCAAACCGTTGTAAGTCGAGGATCGTGTCATGGCTTTCGAAGCGATGTTTCAGCCTATCCAGATAGGCAAACTCACGATCCGTAACCGGGTATTGAGCACCGCGCACGCCGAGGTCTACGCCACCGATGGCGGCATGACCACGGACCGCTATGTGAAGTACTACGAGGAAAAAGCCAAGGGCGGTATCGGCCTGGCGATTTGTGGTGGTTCATCCAGCGTCGCTATCGACAGCCCGCAAAGCTGGTGGAAGTCGGTCAACCTGGCGACCGACAAGATCATCCCGCACTTCCAGAATCTCGCGGACGCCATGCACAAGCACGGCGCCAAGATCATGATCCAGATTACCCACATGGGCCGTCGCTCCCGCTGGGACGGCGACCATTGGCCGACGTTGCTGTCGCCTTCGGGCATCCGCGAGCCAGTGCACCGTGCGACGTGCAAGACCATCGAGCCGGAAGAAATCTGGCGCGTGATCGGCAACTACGCCAGCGCTGCGGCGCGGGCCAAGGCCGGTGGCCTGGACGGTGTCGAACTGTCAGCCGTGCACCAGCACATGATCGACCAGTTCTGGAGCCCGCGGGTTAACAAGCGAACGGACGAGTGGGGCGGCAGCTTCGAAAACCGCATGCGTTTTGGCCTGGAAGTGATCAAGGCGGTGCGCAAGGAGGTCGGTCCTGACTTCTGCGTCGGCCTGCGCATCTGTGGTGACGAGTTCCACCCGGATGGCCTCAGCCACGAAGACATGAAGGAGATCGCCAAGTACTACGACCAGACCGGCATGATCGACTTCATCGGCGTCGTCGGCTCGGGCTGTGATACCCACAACACCTTGGCCAACGTTATTCCGAACATGAGTTACCCACCGGAGCCGTTCCTGCATCTGGCGGCCGGTATCAAGGAAGTGGTCAAGGCGCCGGTGCTGCACGCGCAGAACATCAAGGACCCGAATCAGGCTACGCGGATTCTTGAAGGTGGTTACGTCGATATGGTCGGCATGACCCGCGCGCACATCGCTGACCCGCACCTGATCACCAAGATCAAGATGGGCCAGATTGACCAGATCAAACAGTGCGTCGGTGCCAACTATTGCATCGACCGCCAATACCAGGGCCTCGACGTTCTGTGTATTCAGAACGCCGCGACCTCTCGTGAATACATGGGCGTGCCGCACATCATCGAAAAATCTACCGGGCCGAAACGCAAGGTGGTGATCGTCGGTGCCGGGCCTGCGGGCATGGAGGCAGCGCGTGTTTCGGCCGAGCGCGGCCATGATGTGACGCTGTTCGAGAAGAAAGAATTCATCGGCGGGCAAATCACCACCGCCTCGAAAGCCCCGCAGCGTGACCAGATTGCAGGCATCACTCGCTGGTTCCAGCTGGAGCTGGCGCGTTTGAAAGTCGATCTGCGCCTGGGTACGGCGGCTGATCCGGCAACCATCATGGATCTGCGTCCGGACATCGTCGTGCTGGCGGTGGGTGGTCATCCGTTTCTGGAGCAGAACGAACATTGGGGCGCGGCTGAAGGTTTGGTGGTCAGCAGTTGGGACATCCTCGACGGCAAGGTCGCGCCGGGCAAGAACGTGCTGGTCTACGACACCATCTGTGAATTCACCGGGATGTCGACGGCTGACTTCCTGGCCGATAAAGGCAGCCAGGTAGAGATCGTCACTGACGACATCAAGCCGGGCGTTGCCATTGGCGGCACGTCGTTCCCGACGTACTACCGCAGCATGTATCCGAAAGAAGTGATCATGACCGGCGACATGATGCTGGAGAAGGTCTACCGCGAAGGCGACAAGCTGGTGGCTGTACTGGAAAACGAATACACCGGTGCCAAAGAAGAGCGGGTAGTGGATCAGGTGGTCGTCGAAAACGGTGTGCGTCCGGACGAAGAGTTGTATTACGCGTTGAAAGCAGATTCGCGTAACAAGGGCCAGATCGACATCGAAGCGTTGTTCGCTATTCAGCCGCAACCTTGTTTGAGCGAACCGGGTGACGGGTACTTGCTGTTCCGCATTGGTGACTGCGTGGCACAGCGTAATACCCATGCGGCGATTTATGACGGTTTGCGTCTTTGTAAGGATTTCTAAGTCGATCCCGTAGGAGCGCGCTTGCCCGCGATGAATGATAACGCGGTTTACCTGATAGACCGCAGTGTTTGTATCGCGGGCAAGCCCGCTCCTACGGAAAAGCACCGAATACCTCTGTGGGAGCAGAGCTTGCTCGCGATGAACGATAACGCGGTTGTCCTGATGAACCGCAGCGCCTAAATCGCGGGCAAGCCCGGCTCCCATAGAAAACACCGAATTTCCCTGTAGGAGTGAGCTTGCTCGCGATAAGGCCGGAACGGCCTTCAGTCGGCTTTGAATGAATCCATTGCCAGCGCTGCGCACTGGATCGCGAGCAAGCTCACTCCTACAGGAGACCGATGACCTCTGTCGGACCGCGCGCTGTAGGAGCTTCACATGCTGAACACACTGCTTCCCATCTTGCTGTTCGCTGCTCTGGGCCTTGCTGTCCTGGGGGCTGTGCGGCGGGTGAATATGTGGCGCAACGGCCGAGCCTCTAAAGTCGACCTGCTCGGCGGATTGTTGGCCATGCCCAAGCGTTACATGGTCGATCTGCACCATGTCGTGGCTCGGGACAAATACATCGCCAACACCCACGTCGCAACGGCGCTGGGCTTTGTGCTGTCGGCATTGCTCGCGATCGTCGTACACGGCTTTGGCCTGCACAGCCGCATCCTCGGTTATGCCCTGCTGCTGGCCTCGACCCTGATGTTCATCGGCGCGATCTTCATGTTCCTGCGCCGCCGTAACCCACCGGCTCGCCTGTCGAAAGGCCCGTGGATGCGCCTGCCGAAAAGCCTTATGGCGTTTTCCGTCAGCTTCTTCCTAGTCACGCTGCCGGTGGCGGGGATTCTCCCGCAGGACTTCGGCGGCTGGGTGTTGGTCGCGCTACTAGGCCTGGGATGCCTGTGGGGCGTGTCGGAAATGTTCTTCGGTATGACCTGGGGCGGCCCGATGAAGCACGCCTTTGCCGGCGCGTTGCATCTGGCCTGGCACCGTCGCGCCGAACGCTTTGGCGGTGGTCGCTCAACCGGCCTCAAACCCCTGGACCTCAGCGACAAAACCGCGCCACTCGGCGTAGAAAAACCCAAGGATTTCACCTGGAACCAACTGCTGGGTTTTGACGCCTGCGTGCAATGCGGCAAGTGTGAAGCCGCGTGTCCGGCGTTCGCAGCCGGTCAGCCGTTGAACCCGAAAAAACTGATTCAGGACATGGTGGTGGGTCTGGCTGGCGGCACTGACGCCAAGTTCGCCGGCAGCCCTTATCCCGGCAAAGAGATCGGCCTGCACGGCGGCAACCCGCATCAGCCCATCGTCAACGGCCTGGTAGATGCTGAAACCTTGTGGTCCTGCACCACCTGCCGTGCCTGCGTCGAAGAATGCCCGATGATGATCGAGCACGTGGACGCCATCGTCGACATGCGCCGTCACCTGACCCTGGAAAAAGGCGCGACGCCGAACAAAGGCGCTGAAGTGCTGGAAAACCTGATCGCCACCGATAACCCCGGCGGCTTCGCACCGGGCGGGCGGATGAACTGGGCGGCGGATTTGAACCTCAATCTGCTCTCCGACAAAAAAGCTGTCGAAGTCCTGTTCTGGGTGGGCGACGGCGCTTTCGACATGCGCAACCAACGTACTTTGCGCGCCTTTGTCAAAGTCCTGAAAGCGGCCAAAGTCGACTTCGCCGTGCTGGGTCTTGAAGAGCGGGACAGCGGCGATGTGGCCCGACGTCTCGGTGATGAAGCGACCTTCCAGATGCTCGCCAGACGCAACATTCAGACGCTGAACAAATACAGCTTCAAACGCATCGTCACCTGCGATCCGCACAGCTTCCATGTGCTGAAAAACGAGTACGGCGCGTTCGATGGCAATTACCTCGTGCAACACCACAGCACTTACATGGCTGAGTTGATTCAAGGTGGCGCGCTGAATCTGGGCCAGCACAAGGGCTCCAGCGTGACCTATCACGACCCGTGTTATCTGGGCCGCTACAACGGCGAGTACGAAGCGCCGCGTGATGTGTTGCGCGCGCTGGGTATCGAGGTCAAGGAAATGCAGCGTTCCGGTTTCCGCTCCCGTTGCTGCGGTGGCGGTGGCGGCGCGCCCATTACGGATATTCCTGGTAAACAACGTATCCCTGATATGCGCATGGAAGACATCCGCCAAACCGGTGCTGAACTGGTGGCTGTCGGTTGCCCGCAATGCACCGCGATGCTCGAAGGCGTGGTCGAGCCGCGACCGATGATCAAAGACATTGCCGAACTGGTGGCTGACGCACTGGTGGAAGAAGTTATCCCCAGCAAGCCCGCGCCGACTAAACGTGAACCCGCGGAGGTGCACTGATGAGCGACATTATCCGTCGTGATCCTCGCGCTGAATGGATCGCCCGTAACCGTCTGCACCCGCTGCATGCTGCGATGCAACCGGCACAAACCAGCTGGATGGGGCCTAACGGCCTGATGCGCAAGAACGTGCACGGCCTTGGATTTATCGGTCCTAACGGCGTCAAACGAATCGACCGCAGTGGCGCGCAGCAAGGTGGGGCGGTGAAACGCTCAGCCGCCGCCGAAGTGCAGTTGCCGCTGCATCAAGTGCCGCAGCCAGCCTTCTATATATGCGTTGTGCCGGATATGGTCGGAGGGCGTTTGAGCAGTCACGACCGTGATCTTCTGGGCCTGGCTCAGCAGCTTGCTGGTCAGAATGGCGCGGTACTGGCGGTGGTGTTTGGTGAGCACAAAGAGAGTGCATTCGCGACGGCAGGCGTGGATCGCTTGCTGGTTCTGGAGGGTAGCAAGTTCAGCGGTTACTCACCGGAGCAGCGCGTCCAGGGCCTGCGGGCTGTGGATAACCAGTTCAACCCACGTCACTGGCTGTTGCCGGACAGTCGTAGCGGTGGTGGCGAATTGGGCCGTCGCTTTGCAGCAAGTCTGGGCGAGCGTCCGGCCACACGTGTCTGGCAGGTCAAGGATGAACAATGCTTCGGTCGCGCCGGTGCGGGTCAGGAAGATATCTCAAGACCACTGGCGCGCTTGATCCTCGCTGCTGCGGAGTGTGCTGAACCGGTCAGCGAAACCCGCCATGAAGTATTGCCCGTCGAGTTATCCACAAGCGTGGCGCGCAGCCTGCCGCGGATTGAAGACCTTGGCGCTGTCGCTGTCGATCCGGCCATGATTCCGATGGCGGAAGCGGAGTTCATCTTCTCCGGCGGTAATGGCGTCAAGGACTGGGATTTGTTCCATCGCACAGCAGCAGCGCTTGGCGCGACCGAAGGTGCATCTCGGGTGGCGGTGGACGACGGTTTCATGGGCCGTGATCGACAGGTCGGCGCGAGCGGCACCTGGGTCACGGCAAGGGTTTATGTGGCGGTAGGCATTTCCGGCGCAATCCAGCATCTGCAAGGCATTGGTGCCTGCGACAAAGTCGTGGCAATCAACCTTGATCCCGGCTGCGACATGATCAAACGCGCTGACCTTTCTGTGATCGGCGACAGCGCGGCAATTCTCAAGGCGCTGATCGACGCGGTGGAAACCCATCGTCATGGAGCAAAAAAAGATGCGGCCTGAACCAACTGCTTCCTCTGTGGATAACGCTGCGACGCACGTCATCAGCCTGGTCTCCATAGGCGCGCACCCGACATCCGGCCGCGCACGGCGTGCCGAGCAGGACGCCCGCGCCGTCGAGTTAGGCTTGCAGCTGGCTGGGGATAACTTACACGTGCTGCATGCCGGGAACCCCGAGGAGCCTGCGTTGCGAGCCTATCTGGGCATGGGCCTGGACGAGCTGCATGTGCTGGAGCAACCGGAAAACGCTGACGCATTACCTGCGCTGACGGATTACATCCGAGAGTCTGGCGTGCAAGTGGTGCTCACTGGAAGCCAGGCAGAAACCGGCGAGGGCTCTGGCATGTTGCCATTTCTGCTGGCAGAAAAGCTGGGTTGGCCGCTCGTAGTGGGATTGGCGCAAGTGGAGTCACTGGATAACGGCAGTGCTCTGGTGCTTCAGGCATTACCTCGTGGTCAGCGTCGGCGCTTGAAAGTACGGCTGCCGTTTCTGGCGACTGTGGATAACGCTGCGCCCAAGCCCCGGCAAAGCGCTTACGGCCCCGCGCAACGCGGCACACTTGCAGCCGAACAGGTGGAAATCATTAGCGATGAACTGCTCGGCGGCTCTGTTCTGCAACCGGCCAAACCCCGGCCCAAACGCCTGAAAGTCATCAAGGCCAAAAGCGGCGCAGACCGCATGAAAGCCGCAACGGCCAAAGCCAGCGGTGGCGGCGGGCAAGTGCTCAAGGGCGTTACGCCAGAGGCGGGGGCTGAGGCGATCCTGAAGTTGCTTATTGAAGAGGGTGTGGTTCGTTAAAGGCTTTTGATTTCTGTAGTTGCGGCCCCGTCGTTCAGACAGCCGCGCTGTCGCGCAGCAAACGGGTGAGCTGTAGGAGCGCGCTTGCCCGCGATTCGGTCTGTCAGTCGATGAATCTATCGCCTGTGCTGACGCT
>NZ_JAGTPI010000079.1:0-24636 GCF_021147825.1 Pseudomonas quasicaspiana | reverse complement strand
GGACCTGCATTGTGAGAAATTCCGCTTCGCCAACAAGTTGGCTCCTACCGTGTCCGCGTTTCCAATCCATTATTGAAGTGATGTTTGATGAAAGTGCGCGTTGTGTCCCTGACACACCGCAGTCGCGAAGCAAACGGCTGACCCCGGTAGGAGCCAACTTGTTGGCGAGACGTCGGACCTGCATCGTGAGAAATTCCGCTTCGCCAACAAGTTGGCTCCTACCAGGTCTGTGTTTCAAATCCATTATTAAGTGATGTTTTATGAGCGCTGCCGATGTTTGACGCTGCCCCTTGGTCGTTCCAACAGAGGAGAATCCTCGCTCCCAATGATCCGCTTTAGCCGGAACTTACCTCGCTACGTTAGTATTGGTTTTTGTGAACAGGAGGCCGATATGCAGCGTCTGGCGAAACCAACGGATTACGTGTTGACCGATGTTCTTGGAAAACAGATGTACACGATTCCATGGGAGACCCGACTGTGCCCAGGTAATCCTGCTGATGATCCGCAAGATGGCGCGTCGCTCTATAACGAGTTTGTGCTGGCTCAAGCCAATGGCGAGCAATCGCGAACGCCTGAGCAACAGGTCGACGATATTATTGAGTGGACCCTCGCGACACCCGGTGAGGCGGCGCGCAGTCTGGCGGTTGATCTGGCAGCGGCGTATCAGGGCACGTATCAGTTTCGGATAGAAGATCTTGAACACTGGGACCCGCAAACCAAAGCGTTTCGTGCGCATCTGATTTTCCACAATCAGGATCTTCGTTGTCTTCGCGCCTCACAGGTGATGGCTTTACGAAACAGATCAACGACGTAAAACAGCGAGGTAATTGATGTCTGCAGATCCGCTATGCCTTGTGTTTGTGCCTGCTCTTGTCGCGGTCCTGAGCGCCGCTGAGAACAGCAAAGGTTCGCCACTCACGGAAGCCGAGGTGGTTGATATTCGAGACCGCGCCACCTGTATCGCTCTGTCGTTCAGCACTGCGCTTGAGATGGAACAGGCGCGTGGATATCCCGATATCGTGGCTGAGGATTGCTGGAACCAATGGCAAACGGTGCGACTGCAATTGGCTTGAGGTTTACCTGATTCCTGATTTAGATCAAAGCCGCTTCTTTATCGAGCTGATTATTGTGACCAGGGTTCAATTGGGTCACTGGTTGCCAATCCATGCTCACAGAGCTAAGTTAGAAACATGACCAACCAAAACGATACGCCGCCATCGCGCGGTCCCTCAGATCACAGCGTTCGCGATCAGGTCGTGGACGCTGCTACACAGCATTTCGGCCACTATGGATATGAGAAGACCACGGTGTCTGATCTTGCCAAGGCCATTGGCTTTTCCAAGGCCTACATCTACAAATTCTTTGACTCCAAACAGGCCATCGGCGAGGTCATTTGCTCTAACCGGCTGGCGATGATCATGGCCATTGTGAACACCGCAATCAAGGATGCGCCAACAGCTTCCGAGAAGCTGCGCCGCCTGTTCCGGTCGCTGGTCGAGGCTGGCAGTGATCTGTTTTTCCATGATCGCAAGCTCTACGACATTGCGTCCGTGGCAGCACGGGATCAGTGGCCGTCCGCGATGGCCCATGACGAACGCTTGCGCCAGCTCATTCAGCAGATTGTGCTTGAGGGCAGGGAGTCTGGCGAGTTCGAGCGCAAGACGCCGCTGGACGAAGCTGTGCAAGCCATTCACCTGATGATGCGCCCTTACATCAGTCCGGTGCAGTTGCAATACAACCTCGAAATCGCGTCCACAGCGCCAGTACTCCTGTCGGCATTGATACTGCGCAGCTTGGCACCCTGATATTGTGACCATTGACTAATTTGGTCACTATCTAGAGAATTGGATTCCTGCTCACTTATTGAAGTAAGGCATCCTATGCTCTGGTCCAGACCTGCCACTATCGCCGTGTGTGTGCTGCCATTCCTGCTGGCTGCCTGTGGCGAGTCCTCGAACGTACGTGATCCGCGCAATCAGCCTCCACTGGTGAGGACTGCTACCGTCGCGAACGCCGTCGATTCATCTCGATCGTTCACGGGCGTTGTTGTTGCTCGCGTTCAGAGCGATTTAGGGTTTCGCGTCTCCGGCAAGGTCCTGGAGCGTCTGGTGGATACGGGGCAGACAGTCAAGCGTGGTCAGCCGCTGATGCGTCTGGACCCTGTAGACCTTGATTTGCAGTCCAGGGCCCAGCAACAGGCCGTTGCCGCTGCAGAGGCGCGTGCGCGGCAGACGGCAAGTGATGAGGTTCGTAATCGGAATCTGATCGCTTCAGGTGCCATTTCTGCGTCGAGCTATGACCGGATCAAGTCGTTGGCCGACTCTGCGAAAGCCGAGCTGAATGCCGCACAAGCCCAGGCCAGCGTTGCCCGCAATGCGACGGGGTACGCGGCGTTGCTGGCTGATGCCGACGGGGTGGTTGTAGAAACCCTGGCAGAACCCGGACAGGTCGTAAGCGCAGGTCAGCCGGTGGTGAGACTGGCAAAAGCGGGGCAGCGTGAGGCCATCATTCATTTGCCCGAAACACTGCGTCCGGCTGTAGGCGCGCCCGCTCAGGCGAGGTTGTACGGTAATAACTCCAGCGTTATCCCTGCGACGCTGCGACTCCTTTCAGATGCCGCAGATCCGCTCACCCGTACCTTCGAGGCCCGTTATGTGCTGGACGGCGCCTATGCCAGTGCACCGCTCGGTTCCACGGTCACGCTCAGCATCGCTGACCCCAAAGAGGCTGAATCTGCATTTACAGTGCCCGTCGCGGCAATCCATGACCCCGGCAACGGGCCGGGCGTGTGGGTTATTTCAGGGACACCTGCGAAAGTGTCATGGCGTGCCATCGAACTGCTCGGTGTCAGCGACGACTCGGCAAGGGTGAGCGGCAGCCTCAGGCTCGATGAGCAAATCGTGGCGTTAGGGGCGCACCTGCTTCATGAGGGCCAGGAGGTGCTGGTGCTGCATCTGGGCGCCAATGGCGTCGCAGGAGTGAGGCCATGAGTGGCGGGCGCTTCAATCTTTCGGCCCTTGCGGTTCGCGAGCGGTCAATCACGTTGTTCCTGATTTTCCTGATCGGGGTGGCCGGAACGCTTTCTTTTTTTAAATTGGGTCGTGCAGAAGATCCGCCGTTTACCGTAAAACAGATGACCGTTATTTCTGCCTGGCCGGGCGCCACTGCGCAAGAGATGCAGGACCAGGTGGCCGAGCCGCTTGAAAAGCGCATGCAGGAACTCAAATGGTATGACCGAAGCGAGACCTACACCCGTCCAGGCTTGGCGTTCACCATGGTTTCACTTCAGGATAAAACGCCGCCTTCCCAGGTGCAGGAGGAGTTTTATCAAGCCCGCAAAAAACTGAGCGATGCCGCGCGATCCTTGCCTGCCGGGGTTATCGGTCCGATGGTCAATGATGAGTTCTCGGACGTGACCTTTGCGCTCTTTGCGTTAAAAGCAAAAGGTGAACCCCAGCGTTTGTTGGTGCGCGACGCTGAATCCCTGCGGCAGCGCTTGTTGCATGTGCCCGGCGTAAAGAAGATCAATATCATCGGAGAGCAGGCCGAGCGCATCTTTGTGTCGTTCTCTCATGAGCGGTTGGCGACGCTGGGCATCTCGCCTCAGGACATTTTTTCAGCACTGAACAACCAGAACGTGCTGACGCCTGCCGGTTCGATAGACACCAGCGGGCCCCAGGTGTTTTTGCGTCTGGATGGCGCCTTAGACACGCTTGAGAAGATCCGCAACACGCCCATCGTGGTTCAGGCCAAAACGCTCAAGCTGGCGGATGTCGCGACGGTTGAGCGGGGTTACGAAGACCCGGCGACGTTTATGGTGCGCAATCAGGGCGAGCCCGCGCTTTTGCTGGGCATCGTGATGCGCGAGGGCTGGAATGGTCTGGATCTGGGTAAGGCGCTGGATGCCGAGACGTTGAAAATCAACACCGCTATGCCGCTGGGCATGACGTTGTCGAAGGTCACTGATCAATCCGTCAACATCAGCTCGGCCGTTGATGAGTTCATGATCAAGTTCTTTGTCGCGCTGCTGGTGGTGATGCTGGTCTGCTTTCTCAGCATGGGCTGGCGAGTGGGCGTGGTGGTCGCAGCGGCTGTGCCGCTCACGCTGGCGATCGTCTTCGTGGTGATGGAAGCTTCGGGCAAGAACTTTGACCGTATTACTTTGGGGTCATTGATTCTCGCCCTGGGGCTGCTGGTGGACGACGCCATTATCGCCATCGAAATGATGGTGGTGAAAATGGAGGAGGGCTATGACCGTATCAAGGCGTCCGCCTGCGCCTGGAGCCATACGGCCGCACCCATGCTGGCGGGTACGCTGGTCACCGCAGTGGGGTTCATGCCTAACGGTTTTGCTCAGTCAACGGCGGGTGAATACACCAGTAACATGTTCTGGATCGTGGGTATTGCGCTGATTGCTTCGTGGGTGGTGGCAGTGGTTTTCACGCCATATCTGGGCGTGAAAATGTTGCCCGACATCAAGCCGGTCGAAGGCGGGCATGCGGCCATTTACGACACCCCTCATTACAACCGCTTTCGACGAGTGCTCACCCGCGTTATCGCCCGAAAATGGTGGGTAGCAGGCGCGGTCATCACTGCTTTTGCCGTGGCGATCGTCGGCATGGGGCTGGTTAAAAAACAATTCTTCCCGACGTCAGATCGTCCTGAAGTATTGATCGAAGTGCAGATGCCGTATGGCACATCGATTGAGCAAACCAGCGCCACGACAGCCAGGATCGAAGCGTGGCTGAAAGAGCAGGAGGCGGCAAAAATTGTCACGTCTTACATCGGACAGGGTTCGCCGCGTTTTTACCTGGCAATGGCGCCGGAGCTGCCGGACCCTTCGTTCGCAAAGATCGTTGTGCTGACCGAGAGTCAGGAAGCACGGGAGTCCCTCAAGCACACCATTCGCGAGGCAGTTGCTCAGGGCCTGGCACCTGAAGCTCGGGTGCGAGTCACACAACTGGTATTCGGTCCGTATTCACCCTTTCCAGTCGCCTACCGCGTGATGGGGCCCAACCCTGACACACTGCGTGAAATCGCCGGGCAGGTAGAAAAGGTGCTGCTGTCGAGTCCGATGATGCGAACCGTCAACAGTGACTGGGGGCCACGCGTACCGACGCTGCATTTTTCGCTGGATCAGGACCGCTTGCAGGCAGTTGGACTGACGTCCAGCGCAGTCGCCCAGCAATTGCAGTTCCTGCTCTCGGGCGTGCCGATTACGTCTGTACGCGAAGACATTCGCTCGGTCGAGGTGATGGGGCGGGCGGCAGGAGATATCCGTCTGGACCCGGCGCGCATCGAGGGCTTTACCCTTGTGGGCTCTGCCGGTCAGCGCGTTCCACTGTCGCAGATCGGAGAAGTTGGGGTGCGCATGGAGGACCCCATTCTGCGACGCCGTGACCGCGTACCGACAATTACGGTGCGGGGCGATATAGCAGAAAACCTGCAACCCCCGGACGTGTCCGCGAAGATCATGAAAGATCTGCAACCCATCATTGCCAGCCTTCCTGATGGATATCGCATCGAGCAGGCCGGGTCGATAGAGGAGTCAGCCAAAGCCACGGTAGCCCTGGCGCCTCTGTTTCCGATCATGATTGCGATTACTTTGCTGATCATCATCCTGCAAGTGCGATCAATGTCGGCGATGGTCATGGTGTTTCTGACCGCGCCGCTTGGGTTGATCGGCGTGGTGCCGACCTTGCTCTTGTTCGGTCAGCCGTTCGGAATCAACGCCCTGGTGGGGCTTATTGCGCTGTCCGGCATCCTGATGCGCAATACGTTGATTCTGATCGGGCAAATCGACCAAAACGAAAAGGAGGGGCTCGATCCGTTTCATGCGGTGGTTGAAGCGACCGTACAGCGGGCACGTCCGGTGCTGCTCACGGCTCTGGCGGCGATTCTGGCGTTTATCCCGCTGACCCACTCGGTGTTCTGGGGCACCCTGGCTTACACCCTGATTGGCGGTACGTTGGGAGGCACCGTCATGACGCTGGTTTTCTTGCCGGCGATGTATTCCATCTGGTTCAAAATTCGTCCTGACAATGGCAAGGACGCGGAACGCCAGGCGGTGCTCACTTGATCGTTTCAGGGGCACGCCGAACTGCTTTTTAATTCCTGGTCGGGCGGGCGAATGAGCTGAGCGCGTGAAGTGTTTCATGCACAACAGGTTTGCCACAGTGATGACTTCCCCGCCGTACAAACGTAGTCTTGGTGGATCGTTTTCCAGATAACTACAAAAACTCAGGAGTCATCGATGCAACCGATCCGTCTCGGTCTGGTGGGCTACGGCAAGATTGCCCAGGATCAGCACGTTCCCGCGATAACCGCCAACCCCGCGTTTCAGTTGGTGGCCGTCGCAACGCAAGGCCAGCCTTGTGCCGGTGTAGAGAACTTTCAGTCCTTGAGCGAGTTGCTCGAAAAAGGCCCGCAAGTTGATGCGATTGCCTTCTGCACACCGCCGCAAGGGCGATTCGCGCTGGTGCAGGAAGCGTTGGCGGCGGGTAAACATGTGTTGGTCGAGAAGCCGCCGTGCGCCACGTTGGGTGAAGCGATGGCGTTGGCGAGTCAGGCTGCGGAGCAGGGCGTGAGTGGTTTGTTCGCCTGGCATTCGCGTTATGCGCCCGGGATCGAAGCTGCTCGCGACTGGCTGGCCACTCGCACGTTGCACAGCGTGCAGATCGACTGGAAAGAAGACGTGCGCAAATGGCACCCCGGTCAGGCATGGATCTGGCAGCCGGGTGGTCTGGGGGTTTTCGATCCGGGCATCAATGCCTTGTCGATTGCCACCCATCTTCTGCCGCTGCCGCTATTCGTTGAGTCCGCCGAGCTGCGCGTCCCGAGTAACTGTCAGTCGCCGATTGCCGCGTCCATCAAGATGTCTGATGCCCGTCAACTGGATGTTCGCGCGGAGTTCGATTTTGACCATGGTCATGATGAACTCTGGAGCATCGAGATTCGCTGTGCCGAAGGTGTTCTGCGACTGGACAACGGTGGTGCGCTGTTGAGCATCGACGGCGTACGTCAGGCTGTTTCGGAGGAGGGCGAGTACGCCGCTGTATATCGACATTTTCAGCAGTTGATTGGTGACAAAGCCAGTGATCTGGATTTGCAGCCGTTACGACTGGTCGCGGACAGTTTTTTTGTCGGCAGCCGGACGTTGGTGGCGCCGTTTTACGATTAGGTCTGAAGAAACCCGATTTGTAGGAGATCGCCCGGTGCCCCTGACACCGCGCTGTCTCGCTGCAAACACAGTTCCATGTGTGTTGCTTGGTCTGGGCGGCATTCCGACGATAAGGACACCGCGGTGAATCCTTCAGGCTGCGTCGCCTTCATCGCGGGCAAGCACCGCTCCCACAGGTTATGCGCGATCTCGTAGGACCGGCTTTAGCCGGGAGGGCGTCGGGACAATCACCCAACCTTCTTGGGAATACTGCCTTCCCGGTTAAAGCCGGTCCTACAGGGCTGTGTTTGCTGCGCGACAGCGCGGTGTCACAGAGACCAGAACAGGGGCGCTCCTACAGGGCTTGTGTTTTTCCTGTTGGAGCAAGCAAACGCGGTGCTTTACCGCGCATTTACCACCTGCATATTCATTGACGTGTAATCTTTTTCGTCAGTGCGGGCATGATAGAAAAAGCCGTAATCCACAAGGTAGTAGTAATGCTCTGTCTGGGGGAGCGTGAAGCCACCCATGCTGGTGCGGCAGATCAGTGCTTTCGCGTTGCCCTGGAGATTGGCGTACAGTTTTTTCGCGGGTTGCTCGCGGTCCACTGAACACTCTACGATTTCGGGGTCTTCGCCCAGTTTCCCAAGCACATTACTGGACAGGCTTCGAGTGAAGGTGTAACCCACTTTGCTGCCCACGTTCAGGTGTTGCCAGTCGCCGTGGAAGGTCAGACTTTTCATTACCAGAGTGTCATGGGAAAGTTTGGCTTGTTCTCTGCCGGACAGCTCCAGCAGTCCGCGCCAATTAATCTGACGCCCGACGTGATTTTCGTTTTTATGGGCAATCGCGAGCTGCCCGGTAGTCGGGTCTGTGGACAGAGTAAGCGCTTTGCCGTCTTTCCATTCAATCTTGCCATTGCTGCGTGTCCCGGCGAACTCGATGTAATTGAGCTGTCGGGACGGCGCTGGCATGCGCAGTTGTTCGATGTTTTTCAAGACTGACGGATTGACGTCGGGCAGGGCATCGGCTGCCACCGTTGCCTTGCTGCGCGGCTTGTGTGCAGGCAGGGAAGCCAGCGAGTCTGGTGCCTTGCACACATGCTCGAGCAGTCTGGAAAGGTCTTCGTCCGCGGCGGTTATGGCCTTTGGAGCGGGAAGTCTCTCAATTTGCCCGTCGGTAACTTCATTTTTTGCGTTCAGATAATAAAGCCCCAGCAGTGTCGCGCTGCGTGCGCTGCAGTCCATGACGTAGTATTCGCGTGTCTGGGTGAAAGGCGCGGTGTTGGACGGGCTGATACTGGTTTTCGGCTCATCATGCGCCGCCCAGAACTGCACCTTGTCGCCCTGTTTCTGCAGGCTCGTGATGTCGAGCAGTAGCTGTTGTTTATCGTCAGCCCCGGCCACCTTACGCCAGTCCGGCATTGGCAGATTTTTACACGCGCGAGTGAAGTCCCGATTGTCCATCAGCACGGTATGGTATTGCGCTGGCAGTGGCGTTGCAGGGGTGTAGAACCCGTAATTGCCGGGGTAGAAGCGCCTGTACTTGAATGAAAAAACCGCATTCACCTGCGGCTGGGAGCAAGCAGCCGAAAACTGGGAAGTGCTCCAGAACGGCGGACCTGAATCGGTCGGGTCAGCGACCTGAAAGTTAATCACGTCACCTTCACGCATCACGCTGTTGGGGGTGAAAGGCTGTTCAAGCAGCGCAGTCTGTTTGTCTGCTGGCACCTGATGGCTGGAGCAGGCTGCAAGGCTCATGAAGGCAAGAGGAATAATCGTGCGTCGCACCGGTGTCTCCAGTCAGTCCGTTTGATGGGGGATAATTACATAAGTGGTTAGATACGAAATCAGGATTTTGACAGGGCAGGCTCAAACGCCACCTGGAAATCCGCTGCCAACAAACGATGAGCCCTTTCAAGCAGGTCTGTTGATTGATCCCGCTGCGTATTGAACAAGCTGATACCCAAATGATGTTCAAGGTGCAGCGTGAGCGTTTGATCGCCTACCTGCAGGTCCCAGTAACGCTGATCAAGGCCGTCGATTTTTTGCGTCCAGACGCCTTGAAAACTGTGCTCAAGCTTTCGGGCGATCACTTCAAATAAATGCCAGTCGGCTGCTTCGGATATTCTCAGTTCCACTGGGTTACCTCTACTCGCAAGTTGTTGCCTTGCTTAACCGGGGATGACCTGCCGACCGGTTACGGGTTATATAACACTCCGCAACTGACCACACGACCCAAGAGCGCCAGACAATGTTATCTGAACAACAGGCCCGCGCCATCGTGCTTGCTCTCCATGACGGTTATCTCAGGGACGGAAAGCCGGAGCGTTTTGTTGTTTATTTTTGTGAGCTTTCTGCCAATGGCGATTACTGGGTAGTTCGCTCCAATTCTGAGGATTACGTTGTGCATGGCAAGACGGAGTATTGCTATGTTGGCGTTAATGCTCACCTTGTCGACGTCTTGACTGGAGCGGTCGAGACAGTTTGCAGTGCCATAAGTGTTGAAGAGTACCTGCAAGACAAGTACGACCTGCGTACGGCTGGGGAAAATCTTTACGTGCTCACTCCAACGTTTAGCCGTGAAAACAAACCCGAACTGATTAACCTTCGTCAAAAACTCGAGTGCTCTTACCCGCAAGCCTTGATGTTGATAAATGAGCATCGCCAGTGGTTGACGGGCACACGTCGGCATCTCGAATGTACGCAGCAGTTGCTTGCGGATCAGGGCGTCTCCACCCGGATCGAGCTGCACCCTGACTCGGGCCAGGCGATTATTATTGACGTCGAATGCTGGCATATCGGCGCTGCGTTGAAGGCACTTCGTTCCAGGATTGCCGCTTTCTCGAAGAGCGATCAGCAAGCGCCATGAACAAAAAACTACCTGAGCGCGAAATCAAAACGCTGCTGATAGCCGCCGAAGAGCATGGCCTGGCGCTGAGTGATCTGGAGCAAATCAGACTTCAGTCCGAAATGAATTCGGCAGACATCCTGAACAAGTTGGCACTAACTGTTGCCGAGGGCTACCTGTCGCACGCCTTGACCTATGAGTTTTGCGATGGCGTCATGAATGGGATCGCGAATGCCATCGTCGAGGTAGGCATAGTGACTGATCTGCCACAGCCAGCCTTCGCGCTTTATCAGGCTTTCGATCAAGGCGAGTGGGTTCGCAGCAATGATCCGCCAGATACTGATCCGGGTGAGAAATACACCAGACCTGTGGTGATGGAAATAATGAACTCATTGGAAGTAAACGAAAAGGAACCCCATATGCTCCGCCTGATCTGGCTGCGCGATGATATGCAGTACAGCAATACCTTCGCACAGTGGGTGCACGAACAATTTGCTTATGAGTACGTCGATCGCCCATTAAGTGACTGGCAGCGTGAGTTTGCCGAAGGGCAGGTTAATGGTGACTGGCAATGCCTGATCGCCGTCGAGGGCGGCCTGCTTCTGGGCGGTGCTGCACTGGCCAGAAATGACCTGGCCGAACGCCCTGACATCGGCCCTTGGCTGGCCTGCGTTTTCATCGCTCCGCATGCACGGCAGCGAGGTCTGGCGGAACAACTGATCGAAGGCATTTGCGCTACAGCAAAAGCCAACGGCAATACGCGACTGTATCTGCATACCCACGATCGCCATGAGTACTACGCCAAGCGCGGCTGGCAGGTGCTGGAGAGTTTTCAGGCGTGGGGTAAGGAACACAGGCTGATGGGGCGGGATCTTTGACTGTGCTTGAAGTCGGGCAGCCCTCGGCTGATACCCACCACATTTTGACAACAGGACCTGTCGATGCCAACTCCGAAACTGCATCTCATGTGCGGCAAGATCGCCTCCGGCAAATCAACACTTGCGAAGGCACTTGTCGCTGAACACTCGGCAATCCTACTGAGTGAGGATCACTGGCTCTCGAGGCTTTACCCTGGCGAGATCAAATCAGTGACCGACTATGTGCAATTCGCCCATCGAATTCGTGATGTTTTGCGCCCGTTGGTGATCGATATATTGCAGTCGGGCATCAGTGTTATTTTGGATTTTCCTGGCAACACTCGCGCAGATCGCGAGTGGTTACGTGGTCTGGCGGAATCAGGCGGAGTGGGACACTGCTTGCACTATTTGGACGTGGATGATGATATTTGCCGCGCCAGGTTGCACGCCCGCAACAAGAGCGGTGAACATGACTTCGCTGCGACCGACGCGGAGTTTGATTTGATCACTCGATACTTCCAGACGCCAACGCCGGAGGAGGGGCTGGATATTGAGGTTCACCGTTTGTAATTCATCAGTTGATTGACGATTGTCAGGGCACCCAGCCCTGACAATCTCCATCATCAAACGGGTAAAAAGCGATGAACCTTGGCTTTCAATATCTCAATCAATTCAGGTTGCATGTATTCAAAGTCGTCAGGGATATCGAGGCAAACAACTCGCTTGTCTTTCAGCGCACTGGCAAACCTTGCCTTGAGTTTCCTGCGATGAGCAGGCTCCATGACGAATATCAGCTCCGCCCTCTCGACAAGCTCCGAGTCCACGGGAACGTCGGCGTCATGACCGATCCCCGCAGATGACGTTGTTACACCCGGCCAGTTTGCAAAAACATGTTCAGCGGTCGGGCTGCGCAATCTGTTTTTACCGCAGACGAAAAGTACATTCAGCATGGATGAACCTTTATCCGACGGGGTCGGGATCGGTCAGTCATTGTTTAGAATAGCGCTGTCGCAACCGGTAGAATTTGCGTGATTTCAGGAGCGCATGCCCATCCAGATCACGGTTTCAGTCCATGCCGTTACTAATGGGTTAAGCGCTCTGAACCAAGCATCGCGGACATCAATTTGCGCCGCTGATTGGTCGTGATGGTGTTGTTCCTCTTCCACGATCGAAGTAATAGCGGCCACTGCATGTGGATCGATATCTCCGAGTTCATGAAGCTGATGAGCCAGGTGTTTGAGCACGACACTTTCCACCGCGACGGTGGTCGCCACAATGGCTTTGCGACCACAGATGCCGGTAACCAGACCCAGCACCAGACCGCCAATACCGCACAGCCAGTAACTGCGGCAGCGCGGATAATTGCGCCGTTGCAGTTCAGCTTGAAAAACCGTCCGGTGACGGCGCTCATGGGAGAGAAACTCCTTGAGTTCACTCACCATATCTGGAGCAAAGAGCCGAGCCATGAACAACTGCCCGCTATAGATGCAGATAGCGCCGTGCTCGCCGGCGTGGTCGACTTTCATTATTCGGTTGCCAAGAGGCGGGTAGTCAGTTTCAGTCACGCTACTTATGCCTTGTCCGAGACGGCGGACAACAAGTTTATCCTCTTTTCAGCATCGACCCTGACTCGGCGCTGTTGTGACACCGACACCTTGTCTGTGGGATTGGGTTCATTCGGGAAGAGTCGATTTTCGGGACGAAAATGCAGTGGATGTACTGGCCACTTTATGCACAAAGCCAATCCGGAACCGGGCAAGTGATACTTTTGCCTCTTCACGCATCCCCCAAAAACATCACATGCGTAGCGTGCTCGTCATCCAGTGGCTGAAAGCCGCAGCGTATGTAAAACGCAGCTGCATCTGAGGTGTCAGTGGAGAGGCGCACGATGCGGAAATGTTGAGTTGCGTGTTCCACAAGTCGATTGACCAATGCCCTCCCGATGTTCTGGCCTCTTGCTTCACGTGCGATGTACACCCTGCGTAGCCTGCCGATGTTTTCCTGAGTAAACGGGTCACGCGTCAGGCCTCCAATGCCTACGAGACGGTCTCCTAGATACGCTGCCATAAGGCATTCGCCCTGCGTGTCGAAGCGATTGGTTCCGGTACGCCATTCTTCAATCAAACGGGTGAGAAACCTGAAGCCCTCTGCGGTGGCTTCTTTTTCCAGTAGCGGAATTCGGGCGGGCAGTCTGGTGATGAGTTGAATATCTAATGGCGACACGCGATGTCCTCGTTTTGAGAGAGTCACTGCCTTGCCGGAAAATACGTGCACGGATTACCCATCAAGCAAACGGCAACGGCCCCGGAAATTTGCCGATCGGCACCCAATGAGTGATAAGCCCGGTATCAGGTTTCCAGTGATGCAAGAGCAGGGCAGGCGGCTCTACGTAAGAGGCTTCCGGAGCATTTGCGTCCAGCGCCAAAGCGATGGCTGTGGTGGTACTGGGGGCGGTGCACAACAGAGAGCCACCAAAGCGCAGCTGCATGGATCGGTGGATGTGACCGCAGACAATTCGCTCGATGGCCGGGTAACGCTCGACCACTTGAACAAGCCGATGCGCATTGATACACGCATACGTATCGATATAGGGAATGCCGCTCAAGAACGGCGGCTGGTGGAGCATGATCAAGGTTGGTCGATCCGGCTCTTCTGCAAGGGCAGCCTCCAGCCATGCCTGTGCTGCTTCGGTCATGTCGCCGTGATGTTCGCCGGGCACGGTGATATCCAGCCCGATGATACGGACGGGCCCGAGGTCTGACGCAACAAAGTGCAGCGGCCCATCGCGTTCAGCGCTTTCTGCCTGGCCAAACGCAGACCTGAACAACTCGCCATCATCATGATTGCCAGGGATCATCAACAGCGGTTGCTTGATCTCCGCCAGCAACGCGCGGGCCATTTCGTATTCTTCCGGTTGTCCTTCATCCACCAGGTCACCGGTGATGATCACCACATCCGGGCGCGGATGAAGGGCGTTCAGATGATCGATGGCCTGTTTGCACATCGTGTTTGAATCCACCAATCCTTTATAGAGTTCGCCTTTTGGCCTGATGTGCGGGTCTGACAGGTGGGCGATGAGCACTGGGTGTCCTCCCTGGAAAATGACTAGCTGTCGATGACAGCCAGTTTTAACCATTTAAACAGCGAAGGCGAGCGCCAGAAGTGGAGCGCCACCCGCCACGACGGCCCGCCAATTCACAAAAGCAGCGCACTCCACCAGCGCTGAAAATTGTTCAGGGCAGCGTTGCACTGGCAGAACCCTTTTTACTTCGCTGTCTTGAGGAAGTTGACCTGAACAATGAACGGGGAAATGTCGCCAACTGGCACGAACAGGTCATAGGCCTCCAGCGCGGTGAGCAAGGACACCGATCCAGGTTGAAGGTAAGTTACCCCCTGCGCGGTGACCGTCTTGCGAACTCACCTATGAATGAAGTACTGACTCGTTTGTCGATACAGCGATGGTTAGATCTGCGCAGGTGACATCTCAACCTTTAGCCTTTAGCGAATAAAAGCAAGTACGCGCTCATACATGGCAGCGTCCCGCGTGATCAGTAACAGACTTGGACAGGCGCCAAGCAGAGCGTGTGTTGGTTGCAAATCCTCAATTTGTGACCAGAACTCGACGACCTCATTGCTCTCTCCGAAAGGTTGAAATGCGATAGCTCTGTTAAATCTGGAGAGCCTTGCCCGACTTGGCAAGCGCTCAAAGACATACCATTCGTCAAAGCCCGGCGTGGGCAACTGAGCGACATCTTCAATCATCGGACTGATCACCAGGTCACCTACACGTTGCCAACCGCTAGCTACCTCAGCAGTACTAAGGTTATGGGCTCCGCTATCCGACCATGCGATAGCAACGTGATGGCCCAACACAAGCTGAGGAAGCTGGCTGATGACGTCGCCCAGGTTAACGTCGCATCCATTATCCCAGTTGAGGGTGCTGTAGCCTGCGTGCGCCCCGGTATGCAGTCCGGCTGTCATGTATCTTCCTTGCAGGATTAGCGATTGGGTATGCCTCAGCACCTTACTCTGGGTGAGGATTGCGTCAACAGGCATCCTGAGTTGTCTGACTGACAGCAATCGACCAAAGCGGCCGGTCGGCATTTTAGGGGGCGGCGGCGACCATTAAAAACGCAGAATCTATTCAGATGAAGCCGACCAAGGTGATGCCGCTGATAATTCTGGCTTGGTCATCAGAGATGACTTTTTTGGTGATTCAGAAAAACGTGGGTAGCCCCTCCGGTTTCTGACCATTAGAGCCCATAGTCAAGGCAGCTAGCGATGCAGATTAATGTACAGTGGCCCAACCCTTGGGTCAGGCCGTTGCCACCCTCTATCCGACCACTTTCTCATCGAGCCAGGCATCGTTGGTTAATTCATGAAACCGATAGCCGTTCGGTAACCCAAGATACTTAACAAGGTCTGGACGGTTAACGGCGAGGTGCTGGGCATGCACAGTCTTCAGGCTTTTGGTATCTCCGTTGTATTTGTCAGTGGTTATCCACCAACCAGACATATGCTCGGGGGAAGGGTACCGCACACCCTCACTTGCCTCTCCCTCAAGCACGCCATCGGAGATGACGATTAGCTGCTCAAATCGAGATGTAGTGAAATCTGCACCTACTTTCGAGCACACTGAGTGCTGCTCAATCCATAGCCTAAGCGTGGTACTGATGCCAAGCGCATAATCATCCGTCAGCGGCACCTGCTCGAAAAATATCAGCTCACGATTATCGTTCAGCTCCATTTTGGTAATCCAGGACCCATAGCCCAGGGTTTCACCAGAAGCCACCTGATGACCTTCCTCAATGTAACGAACCACGAGGTCTATGAACTCAATCGCATCATTTCTCAGGTTGGTATCATTGAAATTCACACTTATTTCGTAGCCAAAGTGTTCTAGCAAGCCCTCAGATTTCAGCGCCACACCGGCGTCTGTTTCCGCGTTAATAATCTTCATTGATGTCTCCTCGTAGCGCCACGCACCTGGCCACCCGGTAGTCGGCTAAAGGTTAAGCGGTGCGGATATAGTCGTTGCTGCGCACAGGTTGGATTGAGGGGCTTTGGCTGGTTGATGATCCGGAATAGGGTTCCCACTCTTGGTTCCCAAGTCCGTATTTCCGCACGTATGGCAACCAGTCTCACGACCAATCTCATCCATTCAGTCTCCTTCACCCTTATTCCAATCTCGTCCGGACCTTCGTGCAGAGAGGGACTCACCCGCAAAATCAGCCAGTCTGAGGGTGCCTTTTGAAGGCTCGTTGGATGAGTTTGAATCTGTTTCGCTGCCAAGTATATTTGTGGGGCCGATTTCAATCCTGTTGAATGGCGATGGCGATGTCGTCAACGCTGAGGAGGGTATGCCATCGATCATGCTATCGAGATTGCCCTTCACGGCAGAGCCGACCCAGATGGACATCACCGCAGTAATAACACACTGGACAGCCGGTATAGCCAAAAAGGCGAACTCACCTTTAGGGTCTACGAGAGAGCGGAGGACGCCCAAACTGACGCCTTTGAGAGTCGTGGGATAATACCAAAAGGTCGCGTTATGAGTGGCAAGTGGGCATCTCTAAACCGGGAGGGTCAAATGTTTAAGTTGCATGAGATTTGGAAGTTTATTGATGAGAGTACTATGGCGATTTATTTTTGCTTCGAAGATCTCGAGCAGAATAAGTTTTGCGTTCAAAATGTGGAGTTTTACAAATCGCCTCTAGATATTGATCGTGATACAAACGCTCGTAATCAGACGGCGCAGCTTTTCGTCGAAGAAAACCCCGTGGGGCGTTGCGATTGGGGTAATTCGCTCTTGGAAGCGATAAAAATCCACGATGATTACTTCAGCGACTAGATCCGTATTTTTCTGAGTACAGTGCGCTTTCTTCATTTAGGGTGGTTCTTTGGGGGGAGGGGCGACATGTCTTATGCTAAAAATAATATTCATTGTGTTGCGTCGTGGAATTTCGGTGGTTTCCATATCCAGTTCGGCAAGGGGAACACGTCAAGGATCGCCAGATGGCGATTTCCAGCCGGCCCTTGGCGCAAGCTGTAAAACTAAAGTTGATCGCCTGGACCCGCGAGGTTATAAAGCGACAAGTGATCCAAGAGCAAAAGGCCCCCACGGCCATCGGCCCGGTGTGACGACACCGGATGGAAGTCCTTATCTTTCGGTGCACCATTGATATGAGTAAATTTACGTATGACGACATAGTTAGAGTATCCGACAAGGCGCCATTGGAAATAAGGCCTGGCGAGCGAGCATGGGTAGTTGGCGTTTACGACGGTCGTCTCGGTGGATATTTTGATCAATTTCCACCAGGTACTATCTACTTAATTGAGTTTGAGGACGGTTCGTCTATCGAGGTTCACGAGTCCATGTTGGATTTGATTGAATAGCCGGGTAAGGAGAGCCGATGATGGCGCCACTCCTGTTATTAAATAAAACTTGAATCTCGTGATTCGCTTGGGAGTACATCCTCAATGGGAACTTCCAAGCCCGCCAGAATTAACCGTTTGGGCATACCGCTCTGATGAGTATCAGTCATTGACGTCATCCTGGAGGCACACAGTGAAACCCGAAGAGCTGATCAGCGGAGCCGAAAATGTTATTGAAACTATTGGTTTCTGGCCATCGTTTCACGACGCAGAGGTGATCTCTCTTCTGGTATCTCGCGGCCTTCCGGACCAAGATTCGGCTACGATCGCGAAGCTCTGCGTGCACTACCGAGAGCATGATGTGGTTGGCGTTGGGACGGCGGACTTTGAATACGTATGCCAGAAAAGTTTACTGGTTGAGCTGATATTCAGTGATATCTATGACCTTTCACTGACAGATTTCAATCATCAAAACTTGCTCGAATCAATTGATCTGAAGCGATTGCAAGACTTATCGATTCTCGTGGATATCGTCTCGATCTGGGGAATTGGCGGAACCATTCGTTGCAACCATGTAGCCGTTGGAGCGGTAACGAATCTGCTGTCCTGATACTGATCTGCTCTAGATTGTACTCAGCTTTACATTGTATGGGGGGCGACATGGAGCGGGGTGGCTTGAGGTCGAGCATGCCCCAGCCATTTTCCCTTTGTGCTAATTGTCTACATTGATTCAGCGTCTCAGTGTTAGCAAGCTGGGCGAAGGTCAACTTTGGGTCGGATGCAAACTGATGCGAAGTCGCGCTCTCGGCCTTCCTGCCTGATAGTGTAGAAGCTCCCAATCACTTGAACTGGGCTACCCTGCGTAACCACCCCTTCAAGATGATCGACAAGGAACCGGATACTCATGGCATCACTGGATGACACTTTTCACAGTCTTCACCAACAGGGTTTGCTGATACTTGCCAACGTGGCGGACGCGGGTGGCGCTCGCCAGGTCGAGCGGCTGGGAAGCAAGGCCGTAGCCACCAGCAGCGCGGCAGTGGCCTGGGCCCACGGTTATCAAGATGGCGACAAGCTGCCTATTGGACTGTTGAGCAGTACCGTCGCCTCAATGTCCCGGGTGCTCAGCGTGCCGCTGACTGTAGATATCGAAGGGGGCTATTCAGACGACCTTGAGCACGTTGCCAAAGTCATCGCCACTGTCATTGACGCCGGTGCGGTAGGTATCAATATCGAGGATGGAGTCGCTCCGCCAGAGCTGCTCATCCAGAAAATCGACACAGCCCGAAGAGTCGCCGGCGAGCGGGGGATAAACCTGTTCGTCAACGTGCGCTGCGACGTTTACCTGAAGAACTTGTTCCCCGTTGAGCGGCGATTGGAAGAGCTATTAAGGCGCGCTGCGCTGTACGCCAGTGCGGGCGCGGATGGGCTATTCGCTGCAGGCGTGGTGGAGCCTCTGGAAATTGCCACGGTGTGTCAGGAATCGACATTACCGGTGAACCTGCTCTGGCGGCCGGGTCTTGCCACTCCGGAAGCCTTGGCGCAGATGGGAGTCCGGCGCTTGAGCGCGGGCTCGGCCATCGCGGAGTTCTTGTACGGAGCCATGGAGGGAGTGGCCCGCGGTTTCCTGGAAAACGGTCAACTCAACACCCACGACCTGAAGGCTAAAACCTACGGAGAACTCAACGCGCTAATGGCCTGTCGATCCCAGTGATACTCCTACTCGGCGGAAGACGACTACCGATCCATTGCGGACGTCCTGCATGCAGGAAAGCCAGTGAATCAGTTCCCGGACCAATGCATTGTCTGAACTGAAATATGCGGATGACTTTCTAACGGCTCCCATTCATCCAGGAAAGCAAAACCCTGCTTTAGATAGAAGTTTGAGGCTCTCGCATTGTCTGGAGAGACGTCGAGAAAAACGCCATCAAAGCCTTGGTCTATCGCGCGAGTTTTCACGGCCTCAACCAACTGAGTTGCTACGCCAGAGCCGCGTGCAGAGGGCGCAATCCACATTCCGATCAAGTTATAGCGATTCGCACTGCTCACTGCTGCACCGACCATTCCAACAGGTTTGTCACTGTCGAAAGCCAGCCAGAATGCCGTTCCGACTGATGATGCGCGGTCTTTCCACTGTTCGTCAGTGTATTTGGCGGCGGTTTGGTAAGTCACACCAAACGCCGTTGGCGTGTCCAGAAGTGCTGCGAGTCGGACTTGCTTCAAAAGCATCCAGTCTTTTGTTTCGGTCAGTCTAATGTCCATAATCTTCCTGGAAAATCAGCAGGGTAAATGTCCTACTCTATCAGTCGACCAACAGTTTCTGGCCAACTCCCGCCCATCGTGACCGACAGCGGTCGTCCAGAAACAACCACAATTACAAAACAACCAATCCGATTGGCTCCGAGGTCTGGGAATTGTTCATGGCATTCATTGTTACCTGCGTTGTGTCCCTGGTGTTTTGGACTTCTGTATCAGCAATCACAGGGGCTGCAGAGCCTTGGGACCTGCCGAGCTACTGGACAGTCATCTATCCCGCCGCGCTAGCTTTGTCAGTGATTCTTGGAACCGTTCTAAGAAGCTCACAGTGGTCCGCAGGCGCGGTCGTAATGCTCTCTCAGATCCCAGTGGTTTTGGTGACTTCTGGTCCATCCCCGTTGATAGGTGTCGGTATCATCTACGCGGCCTTACTCTCAATTCCGGCGATAACGCTGTCATGGATCGCTGGCAAATCGCGTTCAGGTAAGAAGGCGCGATGATCAAATGCGCGTTAACACCGACTTAACAGAACTTCGTCATGCCGTGGACGACGTAATCATTCACTGAATGACAAAACCTCTGGTTTGCCATCTCTCATCACGCCGTCAAACAGGCAAGCACAATTTCGCAGTCCTGCCTTGCGGTTAGCACTGAGTTGATCTCTGTCACGCTTTTCCAAAGCCAAGAAATGAACGCAGCCAGCCCGCCGACTTCCGTTCATAGAAAGGTGCGGTTTGCTTGAGGAAGTAATCGCTAAGGCCTGATTCCCCTTCGTGAACTCGACAGAGGTCAACGGGGTCGCCATCCGGAGCGCTATCCGCGGCAACGTTACCAGCTTCGCGCATGACCAGTTCAATATCTCCGTCCGCTTCAATACCAATGATCAGATGAGGCTTTTGATCAGACGATGCATCATGCATCAACGCCAGAAACGCACGCTTTACGTTGCGATGTTTGGCGAGCAATTGTGTGAGAGAGTTGACCATCTTCGACGGATATTGCGACGGCTGTCCGAGCAACACTTTGGTGTCTTGTTCGACTGTGCGCTGCACTGGTTTTTGGCCGACGCCTTCGGAGAGCAGATGGCGCACTTCCTCCGGTAAAAACTCTTTCCCGTAGGGAGACTTTGGATTAAGGAAAAGAGGGCTGCCTAGTGTGATTTCAAACAGCGATCTGGCCGGAATCTCTATGTAGGACTCTTCGGTAGCTATAGATCTTTGTAGTGTTTGCAACGAAGAAAAAAACGGGATGACAGGGGAGCCGTCAGGCTTTTGCCAATGCGCAATGCTGATGTTGCTACCAGATTCGATGTTGATTCGACCTTCGCCAATGCCGGCAGTGCCAAGGACGTAGACAGTAGAATTTAACAGAGTCTTGAAAAAATCAGGTCGATGGGCAGGTTCATCCGCCGCCAGCCTGAGTGATTTTTCGAGGGTGTTTTCTTGCTTGGTATCCATGATGTCCATCGGCGGTTCCATCAAAACAGACAAAAAATTGATCGAGAATAGCGCGTGGTTTTTTACGCGACTGTGAAAACAGGAAGAAGAGGAGGCTAATCAAATTGAAGCATACGGAGAGTCACCTGGAACGGTTTTCAAGGGAGACTGCCTGGATATCCATGATGGACGAAGAGCCAAAAGCAGCTTGCCTCAATGGACAGTTTCAGGCCTAAAACTGCCCTTGAGGAAAAAGCTACCGGCGAAATCTCCTATTCGCCAGATAACAATCTCTTATCCAGAACAGCATTGATGACGAGATAAGCGCCAGCTCCCTCCATAGCAATCATCTCCACGCTTTCATTTTGAACAGCCTGGTGTCGAGAGCGCCAAAGCGCAGGCTTTGCCCGCAATACAAGGCGACACGAACAAATTACCTCGATAAGCCCCCTGGGCCGTTTTGCTGGCCACCACTAGCCACATGGCCGAGAGCACCACCACGAAGAACACACCCAGTACATCGAAGAAAGCCATGTCCAGCATCGCACCCAGCTTCAGTGTGGTTACGGCGTAGACGCCTAATGGAAAAATAAAACCCCACCAGCCAAGGTTGAACGGGATGCCTTCCCTGGCGTAGCGGACGGTGACAAGCACGGCCAGCAACATCCACCACAAGCCAAACCCCCAGAGCAGGGTGCCGACAATCAAACCCATGCCAGCAGCTACCTGACCAACGCCGGGCAGGCCATGCAAGGCAAAAATCGCAGGCGCCTCGCTGCCGATCAGCAGCATCCCCAGCGCCCCGGTGCCGATGGGGCCTAGGGATAACCAGATCGACGCGGCCATATTTTCGTGAGGCAGTTTATGTAATGCCAGGCGCAGCACCAAAATCACCAGAATGCTGAGTGCCACAGGCACCGAATACGCCCACAGCACATAGCTTGTAATCAGCATGTTGAACTGTGCGCTGGCGTGCGTCAGATGCTGGGCAATGAGACCACCGCTTGCCGCGGCAACTTCCGCGGCCACCACCGGCAGTAACCACACGGCGGTCATCTGGTCGATGGAGTGCTCCTGGCGGGTAAACATCATGAACGGAATAAGCACCCCGCAAGCCATGGCCATGGCCACGTCCAGCCACCAAAGAGCGTGAGCCCAGGGGATTACCGCATCACCCCAGCTTGGCAGACCGTACTGCACCAATCCATTGATGACGGTAGCGAGGCTCATCGGGATGGCGCCGAAAAACATGGAAACGGTCGGGTGTCCGAAAACCTGTCTGGCTTCATGGAAAAACATCAGCCATCGCGCGGTGTACATGGCAATGAAAACCACGAACAGTACGATGTTCAACAACCAGATGATTTTGCCAAGCTGCCACAGAGCTGGGATGTTTCCGGGCAACTGGCCCAGCGCCAGAGCGAGGATGCCGGTGCCCATCGTGGTGGCGAACCAATTGGGCGTGAACTGGCGGATCGACTCTTTCGGTGTCGAGAGCGCCGCTAAAGGCTGCAGCCCCTGTAATACTTTTCCAAAGCTCAGGCCGTCCATCCCACCACCCTCTGTGCAATTGATGAGACGACAAAGTAACGGGATGCATCTATCGAATAAAACGGGTAATTTCGCTATCTCTTACCCATCTGATAGGTAATCCGGTGAGACTGACCCTTCGCCAGCTCGATATTTTTCGGGCCATTGCTCAACAAGGCTCGACCACGAGCGCGAGCCTCGCTCTAGCCTTGTCCCAATCTGCAACCAGCGCTGCGCTGCACGAGCTGGAAAACTCGTTGCAAGTCCGACTGTTCGACCGCGTTGGCAAGCGCCTGGTGCTCAACGATAACGGCCAGCGGCTGCTGCCTCAGGCTATTCGCTTGCTTGAGGCGGCGGTCGAAATAGAAGACGGATTTCAGCACAGGGATCCCGTCGCACGATTGAAAGTGGGCTGTAGCACCACTATTGGCAACTACATCATGCCGCTCCTGATCCCGCTGCTGAGCAAGCGAGCGCCCGGGGTGCGGGTCGATCTGGTGATGGGCAACAGCGCCGATATCGCCAGTCAGGCAGCACAGCTTTCCATCGATATCGGCCTGATAGAAGGGCCGAGTCAGTTGCCCGAGTTGAGCGTTCAGCCCTGGTTCGAAGATGAACTGGTGATCATCGCTGCCAGCGATCATCCGCTGGCGCGCAAAACACAGGTTTCCCTCGACGATCTTCGCGATGCGCCCTGGCTTATTCGCGAAGACGGTTCCGGTACCGCCGAAGAAGTTTTACAACTGCTCGTGCCCCGGCTTGGCCCCTGGAAAAACGCCCAGCAGATCGGTAGTTCCGAAGCGATCAAGCGGCTGGTAGCGGCTGGGGTCGGCATCAGTTGTTTGTCGTATTGGGTGGTTAGCGATCTGATTGCCGAGGGCAAGCTGGCCGTGCTCAACCATCCGGTGCCATCGCAGAAACGGCAGTTGTACACAGTGCACCATCGCGGCAAATTTATTTCACGAGCAATGGACGAACTTCAGCAAACGCTTGCTGATTTCACCTCGGTTGTGGGCGTGAGCGGTGCAATTGGAGGTAGTCGCTGAGCCGAGGCTCGACGCTTGATGGCGTGTTGGGTCTGGCCGTGGGTACGGCTGTTTTTCCGAGACCTGATTAAGAGCAGACTTGGCTCATCAAGTGGTTTACCGCCAACGGGACGCAAGCCTGCGTGCTCTATGACGGCAAGACTGAGACAGCGTTTTGTCATCGGCGCAATGAGCCAGGAACGCGGCCAGCGTAATGTCTATAGGAAAGCCATCCTCGAGCCATTTAAGCGCCAGTCCCGACCAATATTCGGAATGCGACGTCAAGGCTGTGATCACCAGCGGCTGCAACGCTATGTCGGCAGGTAGCGTATATTTTTTGCTAAGGGCGCTTATCGCATCTGGCAAATCGAGCGCAGCTGTTTCGAAGGGTTTCTCCAGCAGCGGCAATAGCCAGACATAGCTGAAATCTTCGTTCATCTTATTCCCCCGATTGCTAACGGCCTTCTTTTGCCTATCACCAAGAGCAGAGATCAACCCCCGCGGAAAACATTCGCTACTAACGGCCGTGGTATCCGGGGGCGCCGGAAACGGACTTTCTAGAAGGCTTAAGGTTTATTGGGGTTGTGAGTCCAGGCGTCCATGGCCGTAGTAATTCATGAATTCGCGCATAGTCGGTGAAAGCTTCTCTTGTGACGCAATTTGCCAGAACTTTCTTTCCCCAAGAACCGGCTGTAACCGCTTGATGAGTTCCTGCGCCGTGTTGTGATGGCCGGTACTCAGCCAGTACCTGAACAGATACTCGTTTTCCTGCCTTGGCAGCTGTGCAGCTTGGAGCAGTATGAGTGAGTATCGGAAGTTCAGTGGCCACAGTTGCTTTAGAAAATCGAGCCTATCGGCGATTGGAAGGCCCACTAACCAGTTCCTCACATCCTTATCCACCTGAGCATTACCAGAGCGCGACGCCACCTGGTCCGGTGTGAAACGAGAGTCGCCCATGGTGTGCGAAGCCTAAAGGTCTAAGGGTAGGTCACATTCTGTCGAAAGCACAGGAATAACGAGCAGCGTATTTTATGTCCCTGTTCGCACTTGGCCGATTCTGTTGAAAAAGTAGATCTCCTGCCTGGTCTGCGGCAAAATCAGGTCATCGGCCAGCGGGAGGATTCGCAGCATGATGGGACAATTGTCGA
>NZ_JAGTPI010000078.1:0-25959 GCF_021147825.1 Pseudomonas quasicaspiana | reverse complement strand
CGATAAGGCTGGACTCGGTTGACTTAGATCGCGTCCAGCCTTATCGCGAGCAAGCTCGGCTCCCACAAGGTGTGGGTGTCACCTGCGAGGTCACCTACCCACAACACCCACCCGAAGCCAGGTCCTTGAGAATCGGACAGTCCGGGCGGTCATCGCCGTGGCAGTGCTCGACCAGTTCCTGCAGGGTGTCGCGCAAGCTCACCATTTCCTCGATCTTCTGGTTCAGATCAGCGATATGCTCGCGGGCCAGTGCTTTGACGTCGGCGCTGGCGCGTTGCCGGTCTTGCCAAAGCGTCAGCAATTTGCCCACTTCCTCCAGAGAAAACCCCAGATCCCGCGAGCGCTTGATGAACGCAAGTGTGTGCAGATCGTCCTTGCCATACAGGCGATAACCACTGTCACTGCGATGCGCCGCCTGCAGTAGACCGGTGGCTTCGTAGTAACGGATCATCTTGGCACTCAGGCCGCTCTGTTTCGCTGCTTGCCCAATGTTCATGACTTTGCACCCGGATCTTCAGGCTTCCACGTTTTAAGCAGCAAGGCGTTGCTCACCACGCTGACGCTGGACAGTGCCATTGCCGCGCCGGCCAATACCGGATTGAGGAAACCGAAGGCCGCCAACGGAATTCCGATCAGGTTATAGACGAAGGCCCAGAACAGGTTCTGGCGGATTTTTGCGTAGGTTTTGCGGCTGATCTCCAGCGCTGCCGGAATCAAGGCCGGGTCGCCGCGCATCAGCGTAATCCCTGCCGCATGCATGGCGACGTCAGTGCCACCGCCCATGGCAATGCCGATATCGGCGGCAGCTAGCGCGGGCGCATCGTTGATGCCATCACCGACCATCGCCACGACGCCAAATCGCTTCAGATCCGCCACTGTTGCGGCTTTGTCGGCAGGCAGCACTTCGGAATGAACGTCACGAATACCCAGTGCTTCAGCGACCACTCTGGCGCTGCCGTGGTTATCACCGGTCAGCAAATGGCTACTGATGTTACGTGCGGCCAACTGTTCAACGGCTTGCCGTGCTCCGGGCTTGAGTGTGTCACCAAAGGCGAACAGGCCCAGCACCGCGGGGTTCGGGCTTTGCTCGATCAACCATGACAAGGTCCGGCCTTCGGCTTCCCAGGCACGGGCGGCATCGGCCAGTTCGTCCATGTGCAAACCGCTTTGTTCAAGCATTCGACGATTGCCCAAAGCCAGATCGCGGCCGTCCAGCGTCCCTGCAATTCCGACGCCAGGCAGGGCCCGACTGTTTTCAATGCTGGCCGGATGCAGGTGCCAATCCCGGCAGGCGTCCAGCACCGCCTTGGCCAACGGATGCTCACTGCCGCGTTGCAGCGCGCCCGCCCATTCCAGTACCTGTTCTTCATTGCCGCCTTTGGCGCAGAAGTGGGCGATTTGCGGAGTGCCGGAAGTCAGCGTACCGGTCTTGTCGAACACCACGGTTGTGACTTCATGGGCACGCTCCAGTGCCTCTGCATCCTTGATCAAAATACCGTAGCGCGCCGCGACGCCGGTTCCGGCCATGATTGCCGTTGGCGTTGCCAGTCCCAGCGCGCAGGGGCAGGCGATGACCAATACCGCAACGGCGTTGATCAGCGCACTTTCCATCGGAGCGCCCGCCACCAGCCATCCGGCAAACGTAAAAAAGGCGATGACCAGAACGGTCGGGACGAACACCTGGCTGACCCGATCCACCAGTTTCTGAATGGGAGCCTTGCCTGCCTGAGCGTCTTCAACCAGTCGAATAATGCGTGCCAGAACCGTTTCGGTGCCTAGCGCTGTGGTTCGGACCAGCAGGCGCCCCTCGCCATTGATTGCGCCGCCGGTGACCTTGTCGCCGACCTGTTTGGGTACCGGCAGGCTTTCGCCGCTGATCAGGGCTTCATCGGCGTGGCTTTGGCCTTCGATCACTTCACCGTCTACAGGGACGCGTTCGCCCGGTTTGACCAGCACCAGGTCGCCCAGATTCAGAGCGCTGATGGCGACGTCGTGTTCATGGCCGTCAATGACTCGCAGGGCGCGATCAGGTCGCAAGGCTTCCAGCGCGCGAATGGCGCTGGCGGTCTGACGTTTGGCACGGCTTTCCAGGTATTTGCCCAGTAGCACCAAAGCAATCACTACCGCCGACGCTTCAAAGTACAAATGCGGCATTTCGCCGGGGGCGGCAGTGACCCACTCATAAACGCTCAAGCCGTATCCGGCACTGGTGCCTAGTGCTACCAGCAGATCCATGTTGCCTGCCCCGACGCGCACGGCTTTCCAGGCCGCTACATAAAATCGTGCGCCAAAAATGAACTGGACCGGGGTGGCCAGTGCGAATTGCGCCCAGGCGGGCAACATCCAGTGAATCCCGAAGGGCTGGAGCAGCATGGGCAGAATCAACGGGACCGCTAACAGGATTGCCAGAATCAGCGCCCAGCGCTCTCGGGTCAGTGTGCGAAGCTGCTGGTCGGCTTTCGCAATCGGGTCTTGATGCGCAGTAGCGGTATATCCGGCTTTTTCGACTGCTGCGATGAGGGTGGCAGTGTCCGGCCCGCCGTCCGTCTCGATGTGCGCCTGTTCATTGGCAAGGTTGACACTGACGGTCTTCACCCCTGGCACTTTGTTCAGCGCACGCTCGACCCGACCTGCGCAACTGGCGCAGGTCATGCCGGAAATCGGCAGATCGAAGTTGAGCGGATTGAGCATGTTCATTCTCCCTGAAGGCAGTTGCCTGCAAGGATCAACCTTTCCACGAGGACAAGGTCAAGTCCAGATCAATAATTCAGATCGGCGCGTTTGAGATACATGCCATTCAGGCTGCTGGCGATTCGGTATTTGAGAATATCGCCGGCTTGAATCTTGATGTTGGTGTTGCTCTGGGCCTCCATGCCGGGGTCGCAACCGAATACCGCACCTGGCAGCACACGCAGGCGAATGGCGACATTGCCCGCGGGAAGGTTGAAGGACACAGATTGTTCCTGGAACAAGCGGCCCGCGAGCTGGTCCTGAATATAGATGCCGATCTCGCAGGATGTCGCGACTTCCAGTCGCTCGCGAGAAATGATCAGAACGCCATAATCCTGATCAGCCTGAACTGCCGGGGAAGCAGCGAACAGGCCGAGAATGCCGAAGAGGCTCAATGCTGACCAGCGCATCGCTGATACTCCTGATGTAGACGGTGATGATGCAGCTTGGCCGAGCCTTGCGCCGAATACCAGCCCGGCAGACAAACGAGAAACTTGACCTTGCCACGATGGGAAGGTGAAACATGGCGTTATCGTCACCTACAGCCCCGTTTGAAGGAGTAGCACCATGCAACGATTCAACGTTCAAGGCATGACTTGCGGCCACTGTGTCAAAGCGGTGACCACTGCCATCAAGGACCAGGACCCCAGCGCGCTGGTGCAAGTCGATCTGCCGACTGGCGAAGTCATTGTAGAAAGCGACCTGACCGGCGAGCAGGTGATCGGCTTGATTTCCGAGGAGGGGTATCAGGCGCAAATCGCCCATACGTGAGTGGGTTAGAACTCGATCTGTGGGAGCGCTGCTTGCACGCGATAAGGCTGGACGCGATATAAAGTGAACTGCATCCAGCCTTAACGCGAGCAAGCATCTCCCACAGTGTGAAATCTCCTACGAGGCGCGGCCGTGAAACTTTTTGAAGTAATTACCTTCTCCTGACACTCAGCCCGCACAGGCCCGGTTAAACTGTCGGGCTGCAAGAGTACTGTCTGGACGCCTCATGAACCTTCGCACCATCCTGATTCTCGGCGCGCTCAGCGCCTTCGGCCCATTGGCCATCGATTTCTACTTGCCAGGTTTCCCGGCCATCGCTTTGGCGTTTGGCACTGACGAGAAACACGTTCAACTGACCCTGGCGTCTTACTTTCTGGGCCTCTCCATCGGCCAGTTGGCTTACGGGCCTGTGGCTGACCGCTTCGGTCGGCGGATTCCACTGCTGTTTGGCGTGACCCTGTTCACTTTGGCTTCGCTGGCTTGCGCCTTCGCGCCGAATCTTGAGTGGCTGATTGGCGCGCGCTTTGTTCAGGCGCTGGGCGGTTGTGCGGGCATGGTGATTTCCCGGGCAATTGTCAGCGATAAATGTGATGCGGTGCAGTCTGCCAAGGTCTTCTCGCAATTGATGCTGGTGATGGGGCTGGCGCCGATTCTTGCGCCAATGCTCGGTGGGTTATTGGTCAATCTATATGGCTGGCAATCCATCTTTATCAGCCTTACAGCCTTCAGTGCACTGGCATCGTTGGCGGTGGCGCTCGGGTTGCCTGAAAGCATGCCGGCCAGCCATCCGCGTCAGCCACTGGCAGGTGCTTTCAAGCAGTACCGCAGTTTGCTGGGGGACCGGATTTTCCTCGGGCATGCATTGACGGGCGGCATCGCCATGGCAGGCATGTTTTCCTATATCGCGGGTTCGCCGTTCGTATTCATCAAACTGTATGGCGTGCCTGCTGAGCATTATGGCTGGCTGTTCGGCACCAACGCTGCCGGCTTCATACTGATTGCCCAGCTCAATGCAAGGCTGGTAGGCAAGAAAGGTCCGGCGTTCCTGCTGTCGCGTACGGTCTGGATTTATCTGGCTGCGGCTTTGACGTTGCTGGCCATTACCGGTTTGCGTACCGAGCAGCTTTGGCCGTTGCTGGCGCCATTGTTCATTTGCATTGCCAGCCTGGGCTGCATCATCCCCAACGCATCGGCTTGTGCGATGAACGGCCAGTGGGCGCGTGCCGGGAGTGCATCGGCGATGCTGGGGTGTCTGCAATTCAGTGTTGCTGCCGGTGCAGCGGCGTTGGTCGGTGTGTTGCACGATGGCACTGCCGTCCCCATGGCTCTGGTCATCAGTCTATGTGGCGGGCTGGCGGTCACTATGTCTGTGCTGACCCGTCGCTTGCAGCAAAAGCGTGATGCGTCAGTAACTCAGGCCTGATTGATGCTCCCGCGCATGTGCGGGAGCCAACCCGGTTATATCAACCAAATCCCGGTCGGTCGCTTTCACTGTATTCATTGCCAAATGAATGCAGATTGATTGTCTGTGTGCACTATAAATAGTGCTGAGGTGAGTTTCTGTTTATCTTCCTTCAGTGTTGCTGGCTAGATGCTACATGGATTGTAGATTTATCCTACGGACTTTTCGGAAAGTGACGAGTGTAAATATGATTGATGGCAGTTAGCTGCGAACATGGGCTCTACTATTTGTCTTATTTTATTGAGCGTTTCTAGTTGTCCATGTTGTAGGAAAATGCCGTGCACGATATGGCGGATTTTCTGTTCGAGGGTATGTGGGCCTTTGTAGCCGGGGTTCGATGGGCGCCCATGTGATATTTTCAGGAATGCTCCTCGCGTGAAAGATTGGGCAAGGTTGATCAGGAAACTCCGGATGCTCTTGATGCAATGCTCTGTTTGCCTGATCGGGTGAAAGGTTCCAAGGCTTATACTGATCGTCCGGAGTTGGTTGGACCATAGTTATGTAAGCCCCGGTCTATCATCGGGCCGTTGCCTTGTTTACGAGCTCCACATTAGATCTGCGCATAAGTTGATAAGCCGTACCAACGCAGTCATCAATGCCGTGGGTGTCCTGAGGCCTTTCCAGGTTAAAGGTCGTCAGTTACCTGAGGCGTTCTACTTCACTGGCTCATTACGGCCTCGACTATGGCGGTCTTGCTTCTTGGTTACAACTGTATTACTGCCACCATGTCATCGCGATAGACGATGTTTCAACAGGGAGTGAACATATGGAATATGCACCTTGCATCAGCCACGTTGCAACATTGCTGGCTGACCCGAAGCGTAGTGCAATGATCTGGGCCTTGATGGACGGTAGTGCGCGATCCGCCAATGAGCTGGCCCTGCTTGCGGGCTTGACGACATCATCTGCCGGGGCGCATTTGGCGCGACTGGCTGCTGGTGGTTTATTGAAGCAGGAAGTGCGGGGCCGCAAGCGTTTTTTCCGTCTGGCGGGTCCGCAGGTGGCGACGGCACTTCAAGCGCTTGCATGTGCCTCTGCCGCGAGTGCAGCCCAGATCAACCGTAATGTTGCGCAACCTTTGCCTTCCATGCCTTTGCGTGAGGCGCGTATTTGCAGTGATCACCTTGGCGGTGATATGGCTGCCGAGTTGTATCAACGGTTGCTGGGAGCGGGGTGGATCGAACAACAGGAACATCGTGTCGAAGTTACCAGCGTGGGGGTGGCGAGGTTTGCAGAGAGGGGGATTTACGTGCCGGCACTTGCTTTGCGTCAGCGCGAGACTGTTTGTGCCTGTGCTGACAGGAGCGAGGTCACGCCGCATTTGGGCGGTGCGTTAGGCGCAGGTTTGTTGCAGCTTTTTATTCAGATGGGCTGGCTGCGCATTACAGAGGAGTCCAGCACCTTGCAAGTTTCGTCCAGCGGGCAGCGCGAGATCGACAAGATCGCGGCTGCCGCCTGATAAGGAGTCAGCTCAAGGCTTGATCAGTCGTGCGTCCAGGCTGTTTTGTGCAAGACGTTTCGCCTGATCCTCGGTCATGCCCAGATGGGTATACAGCGCATGGAAGTTCTCGGTGACGTAGCCGCCGAAATAAGCGGGATCATCGGAATTCACCGTGACCTTCACGCCACGCTCAAGCATGTCGAGGATGTTGTGTTTTGCCATGTCATCGAAGACGCAGAGCTTGGTGTTCGATAGCGGGCAGACCGTCAGCGGAATCTGCTCGTCGATGATGCGCTGCATAAGGCGCTCGTCTTCGATGGCGCGCACACCATGGTCGATACGCTGGATTTTCAGCAGGTCCAGTGCTTCCCATATGTATTCGGGCGGGCCTTCTTCACCAGCGTGGGCCACGGTCAGGAAGCCTTCATGACGAGCACGGTCGAAGACGCGTCTGAACTTGCTCGGTGGATGGCCCATCTCCGAGCTGTCCAACCCCACGGCGACGAACGCATCGCGAAACGGCAGCGCCTGGTCCAGGGTTTTTTCTGCTTCTTCTTCGCTCAAGTGGCGCAGGAAGCTGAGAATCAGACCGCTGCCGATCCCTAGCTTTGATTGACCGTCTTTCAGGGCTCCCGTGATGCCGTTCAGTACCACTTCGAAAGGGATACCCCGGTCAGTATGGGTTTGCGGATCGAAGAACGGTTCGGTGTGAATCACGTTCTGGGCCTTGCAGCGCTCCAGATACGCCCAGGTCAGGTCGTAGAAATCCTGCTCGGTACGCAGTACATCTGCGCCCTGGTAATAGAGGTCGAGGAATTCCTGCAGGTTGTTGAAGGCGTAAGCGCCGCGCAGGGCTTCGACGTCATTCCACGGCAGCGCGATCTTGTTGCGTTCGGCGAGTGCAAAGAGCAACTCGGGCTCGAGAGAGCCCTCAAGGTGCAGGTGCAGTTCTGCCTTGGGCAGGGCGTTCAACCAGTCGTACATGTGCTTTTCTCATCAGGTGCAGATGCCCGGCATTCTACAGAGTCGTGCTTCGGGATGGGCAAAACCTGACCAAGCGGTTCAAATTTACCCGGCCTCTTGCTCCCGTCGATAGGCATAGGTCTCGGCGAAACGCGACAGCAAAAATGCCGAGCAAGTAGTAACAGGGTAGCGTGCTGGCTCGGTTTCGCTCTTGCAGCCGGGCAAGCATTCAATTTCAGTGTCCGGGTTGGGCTCGACAAAAAACGGCATCGAATAGCGATCAACGCCCAGTGGACTGACCACCCGATGGGGCGTGGACACATATCGGTCGTTACTCCAGCGCGCCATCATGTCGCCGATGTTGACCACAAACGTGCCGTCAATCGGCGGCGCGTCGATCCACTGGCCGCGCACATCTCGCACTTGCAGTCCGCCCGCAGAGTCCTGATGCAGAAGGGTGATGCAGCCATAGTCTGTGTGTGCGCCCGCGCCTTGTTGTTCGGCGCTGGTGGCGGTATGGCGCGGCGGGTAATGGATAAAGCGCAGCACGCTCACGGGGGCGACAAAGCGCTTGTCGAAGAAGTCACGCTCGATGCCCAGCGCGACAGTGATCGCCTGAAGCAACTTCTGCGCGAGTGCCTGCATATCCAGATAGTGCTGTTCCATCAAGGCTTCCCAGCCCGGCATGTCGGGATGCCGGTTGGGGCCGCGTAATGGTTTTCCAGCGACGACCTCAGGGTGATCGGCGGGCAGATGAAAGCCCATGTCGAAGGTCTCTTTGAGATCGCTCGGTATATTCGGGTCGAGCTGTTCGGTCGCAATAGCACCATAGCCGCGGTGGTGACGGCTTTGAGTGATGTCGATCTTGAGCTTTTCTGCCTGGGGCAGGGCGAAGAATTGTTGCGCCGTACCGACCACTTGTTCAATCCGCTCAGCGCTGATCGGGTGGCCTTTGATATAGAAAAAACCCCACTCCCGACAGGCCTGGTCGATTTGCCGGGCAATGTCTTGCCATGCGATTTGGTCATCGCTGTAGAGCGGGGCGATGTCGATGATGGGGAGCTGGTTCACGGTGGATTGTCTCTGATTTGACGTGATTATTTATTTGCAACCGCCGAAGATCCCTGTAGGAGCTGCCGAAGGCAGCTCCTACAGGCAATGGCTTCCACAAGTTTGCGGTTGCTCGTCTTGATTACTTCGGCAATTCCGCCTTGATGCCCTCAACGTAATAGTTCATCGAGGCCAGTTCTGCATTGGTCGCAACCTTGCCTTCCGGGATTTTTACTGCGCCGGTCTGATCCTTGATCGGGCCGGTGAACGGGTGGAACGCGCCACTTTTGATGTCGGCAATGATCTTCTCGGCTTCTGCCTTGACGTCCGCCGGGACGATATCGCTGATCGGCAACTCAACCGTGCCTTCTTTCAGGCCGCCCCAGTAATCCTGAGATTTCCAGGTGCCGTTGATCACGCCTTCTGTGGCCTGAATGTAATGCGGTCCCCAGTTGTTGACGATGGAGGTCAGCACCGCTTTCGGGCCGAAGTGAGCCATGTCCGAGGCGTAACCCACGGCGTAGACGCCACGACGCTCAGCCGTCTGGATCGGCGCCGGGCTGTCGGTGTGCTGGAACATGACGTCCACGCCCTGGTCGATCAGTGCGTTGGCGGCGTCAGCTTCTTTGCCCGGATCGAACCAGGAGTTGACCCACACGACTTTGATCTCGGTGCCCGGGTTGTATTTGTTCAATGCCAGCTGAATGGCGTCGATGTCACGCAGTACTTCAGGAATCGGGAACGAGGCTACGTAACCGATCTTTTTGGTCTTGGTCATTTTTGCCGCAAGAAACCCGCCGACGTAGCGACCTTCATAGGTGCGCGCCAGATAGGTACCCATGTTCTTGTCTTGCTTGTAGCCGGTCGCGTGCTCGAAAGTCACTTTCGGGAACTGCTTGGCGACTTTCAACGTCGGGTTCATGTAACCAAACGAGGTGGTGAAGACCAGATCGTAGCCACCTTTGGCCATGTTGCGGATCACGCGCTCAGCGTCCGCACCTTCCGGCACGTTTTCGACATAACTGGTGGTGACCTTGTCGCCCAGAGCTTCAACCATAGCCTTGCGGCCCTGTTCATGCTGATACGTCCAGCCGTGATCGCCGATCGGGCCGATATAGACGAAGCCGACTTTCAGCGGGTCTGCCGCTGATGCCAGCAGGCTGGAACCCAGGCCAACGACCGCGGCCATGGCGCACAGCAATTTTTTCAGGGGGCGACGCGGGTGAGTGGTGGAGTGCATCGGGTCTAGCTCCTAGTGGTCTTGTTGGCACGGCCGTCTAAGCGGGTTGCTCGAACAATGCAAAAAACTGACCAACTGGACAGTTAATGACAGGGCTGGGGTTGTAGCTGCTTTTAGTAGCGCAAAGCGATGCTGGACGGTGCAAGAAAGGCACGTGTTGCCGCCAACTGGTGCGCCTTTCCTGAACGGGTGGGAGCGCGCTTGCCCGCGATGGCGTCAGTCCAGGCGGTGAGGTGCTAAATGATCAAATGGATCGCGGGCAAGCGCGCTCCTACGGGTAGCGGCGTTCCAATCAAGTTATCAACAGTTTTGAAACCTTTGCTTACACTCGGCACTCTCAACGCCTTGAACACGTTATCCGGACGTTTCACCCAGGAAGGTTTAAAGGCTAGTCAATGGGCTCAATACTCAAGCAAGAAAAATTTCTCCTGCTCGCGATCATCGCGACAGTTGTCGCCTACGTGTTCGAGCATTCGTTCCTCAATAACGGGCAGGGCGTTGCGCTGACGGCGGGGATTGCGCTGGTAGGTTTTATCGTCTGCGCGTCGTTGCGCGTGGCTCACCATGCGGAGTTGCTTGCAGAGAAAGTCGGCGATCCCTACGGCACCATGATCCTCACGCTTTCGGCGGTGCTGGTCGAAGTGGTCATCCTGGCGATCATGATGAGTAACGAGCCGTCGCCAACATTGGTGCGCGACACGATTTACTCCGCAGTGATGCTCGATATCAATGGCATCCTTGGTCTGGCTGCCCTGATGGGCGGTATCAAGCACGGCGAACAGTCCTACAACGACGATTCAGCCCGCACGTACAGCGTGATGATTCTCACCGCGATGGGCGTTTCCATGGTGGTTCCCGAGTTCATCCCCGAAGGCGACTGGAAGCTGTATTCGGCGTTCACCATTGGCGCGATGATCCTGCTTTACACCTTGTTCCTGCGCATGCAGGTCGGGCCGCACAGCTACTTTTTCAGCTACAGCTATCCAGAGAAAAAGAAGCGCAAGGATCAACCTGAAGCCGAGAGCGAACCGGTCAATCTGACGCTGTCGATCGGGATTCTGATGCTGGGCGTGGTGGTGATTGGTGCACTGGCGGAAGTCATGTCCAAGACCGTTGATCTAGGGCTTGAAGGTACTGGCGCACCGCCGGTCATGACGGCGATTCTGGTGGCGGCCATTTCTGCGGCACCGGAGATTCTGACTGCATTGCGCGCTGCTTTGGCAAACCGGATGCAATCGGTGGTGAATATCGCGCTGGGTGCGTCGCTGTCGACCGTGATCCTCACCGTACCCGTCATGGAAGCCATGGCACTTTACAGCGGCCAACCGTTTCAAATGGCAATGACCCCGGTGCAGACCGTGATGATTTTCATCACCCTGCTGGTGAGCGCAATCAACCTGAATGATGGTGAAACCAACGCGATAGAGGGCATGACCCACTTTGTGTTGTTCGCGACGTTCATCATGCTGTCGTTGTTGGGGTTATAGCGCTTTCTTGAAATAACGCACCACTGGCTGAATATGTTGGAGCGAGGCTTGCCCGCGAAGGGCGATGATGCGGTCGTTCTGGTGGAACCCAGGCGTATCATTCGCGGGCAAGCCTCGCTCCAACAGGAACGCGTTGATCAGCCGCGAATCAACTCTCGCGCTGCCTGGCTGTGATCAGCAATCAACCCCTTCAGATCGAGCCCTTCGACCTGACCATCAATCACTCTCCACTGGCCGCCAATCATCACCCGATCAGCACGATCAGCGCCGCACAACAGCAGCGCCGATAACGGATCATGGCTCCCGGAAAAGCGCAGTTCATCCAGCTTGAACAGTGCCAGGTCCGCCTGTTTACCGACTGCCAGCTCACCTATGTCGCTACGGCCGAGTAACTGCGCCGAGCCCTTTGTTGCCCAGCCAAGCACCAGCTCGGGTGTGATTTTTTCTGCGCCATAACGCAGACGTTGCAGGTACAGCGCCTGCCGCGTTTCGAGGATCATGTTCGAGGCGTCATTGGAGGCCGAGCCGTCTACGCCAAGCCCCAACGGCGCGCCTGCTGCGATCAGATCCAGTGTCGGGCAAATGCCGGAAGCCAGGCGCATGTTGGAGCTCGGGCAATGACAAACACCGGTGCCTGCTGCGCCCAGTCGGGCGATTTCGTCAGGGTTGAAATGAATGCCGTGGGCCAGCCAGGTCCGCGGCCCCAGCCAGCCAACGCTGTCGAGATAATCCACCGTGCGCAGGCCGAAACGCTGCAGGCAGAAATCTTCTTCGTCGAGGGTTTCGGCCAGGTGAGTGTGCAGGCGCACGTCGAGCTTTTCCGCCAGCGCTGCGCTTTCACGCATGATCTGCGGCGTGACTGAGAAGGGCGAGCAGGGCGCCAGTGCGATCTGGATCTGCGCGCCCGCGCCACGCTGGTGATAGCGCTCGATCAGGCGCTGGCTGTCTTCAAGAATCACCTCTCCCTGCTGCACGGTTTGTTGCGGCGGCAAACCTCCTTCGTCTTCACCCAGGCTCATTGAGCCGCGGGTGAGCATGGCGCGCATTCCCAGTTCGCGGACGCTTTCAACCTGAACATCAATGGCGTGTTCCAGCCCGTCCGGAAACAGGTAGTGATGATCCGCCGCTGTGGTGCAACCCGACAGCAGCAGCTCGGCCAGTGCGACTTTGCTGGCCAGCGCGAGCTTTTCGGGAGTCAGCCTCGCCCAGACCGGATACAAAGTCTTCAGCCACGGAAACAAAGGCTGGTTGACCACCGGAGCCCAGGCACGGGTCAGGGTTTGATAAAAATGGTGATGGGTGTTGATCAAGCCCGGCAGCAGCACATGCTCGCGGGCGTCGAATACTTGGTCGCACGGGCTGGCGGGTTGCTGACCCACGCCGAGCATTTCGACGATGACACCGTTTTCAATCACCAGACCGCCTCGGGCATCGAGGGCATTGGCCGTGAAAACAGCGAGGGGATTTTTCAACCAGATACGGATCGCAGGCATCGTGCCGGCTCCTCTGAAAGACAGGTTCAGGTTAGCCAGCTCAGTGTTGCCCTGTCTGCTGATCCAGGGTCGCCGGGGCTTTGCAGCGTCGGCGAGGCCGAGATTCTACCTGTGAACCCCGGCAGGAGCCAACTGGTTGGCGAGGGTGATATACGCGCTTATTCAGGTCTGGCGCCTCGCGAACAAGTTCGCTCCTACCGGTTAGCGTGGTGCCAGGCGGTCGCTGCTACAGAGGACATTCCGATTCTGATAGCTATTTCACCACGGAATAGTTTCGCCCTTGTAGTCCACAAAATGATGTCCGCCTTTACCCGCATAGGCCACGAGCTGTTCCACCAGCCCGCTAGTGCTGGTTTCAACGTCGATAGCCGCACCTTCGCCGCCCATATCGGTTTTCACCCAGCCCGGGTGTAAAGACAAAACGGTTGGGCGAGGCGCTGGCAACTGCAGGACGAAAGTGTTGGTCAGGGAGTTGAGGGCCGCTTTGCTCGCCTTGTACAGCGAAGCATCTGCCCCGTCCGGACAGGTAACGCTGCCAAATCTGGAACTCATGAAAGCCAATACACCTGTAGTGGGCCGGATCTGCTGAACGAGGCGTTCAGCCAGCCGGATAGGTGCTATAGCGTTAGTGAGGAACAATTGAGTCAGTTCCGCCGTGGTGACCTGCTCGGCACTTTGTGGCCTCGGCCCCATGATCCCGGCATTGATGACCAGCGCATCGAAGACTTGCCCCTCCAGTTTGTTTTTCAGAGCATCCAGAGATGCGACGTCATCCAGATCAAGAGTCTCGATACGGACGCCGGATATTGCTTTGAGATCAGTTGCTTTTTGTGGATCGCGAACGGTGGCAGTGACGTTCCAGTTTTGTTCAGTCAGCCGTTTGACCAGTCCCAGGCCGATGCCACGAGAGGCGCCGACGATCAGTGCAGTTTTTTGAGTGGACAAGATTTTTCTCCTTGAAAAGTTATCAGGGGCTCAGCGGGCAGCTCTGGCCCAGACGATTCTGTAACTCGATGCGCAGTTCGCCGAGTTCAGCGATGCGTGTCTCGATCAGCACGAGTTTGTCCCGAAGTAATTGAGCAATGGCCAGGTCTGGCGCTGGAGCCTTCCAGAGTTCGGCAACGCTGTGGCCGATTTCGTTCAGGCTGAAACCCAGGCGCTGCGCGGTCTTGATGAACTGCACCAGTTGCACCATCTCAGCAGGATAGTGCCGATAGCCGTTACCGCTGCGTTGCGCGGCAATCAGACCACGCTGCTCATAGAACCGCAGAGTATCGCGGCTGACAGACGTGGCTTGAGCCAATTCACCAATACGCATGTTTCCGTTCCTTGGGGTTGACCCTGGAGCGTACTCCAGCCTTTAGCCTGTTGGAATGTTAAATCCTCTGGAGTGTTTATATGTGGCAACCGCAACACTATCGCCAACTTGTCCGTGCCAGTGGCTGGTACGACCTGATCGTCACGGCCGCTTTTGTAACGCCTTGGAGTTTTGTCGCCTTGCACGGGCTGTTATCCAGTGTGAGCCAAGCCTGGAATGTTCCCGGCACGCTGCCACCGTTCGAGCCCATGCATATGTTGATGGCCAACTTGCTGGGTTCGATTGTTTGCGTGTGGTCAGTGCTTCGGATTCGCGATCCGCAGATGGTGTTCGGACGTTACGACGCGGCAGGTCGACTGCTCTTCGCGACGTGGCAGGCCTATGCCCTGATGCTGGGAGCAACGTGGTTGCTGGCGGGATTCCTGATCATGGAAATGATGTGGGCGGTGTTGCAGCTGTGGCCGGTTCGCCCGATTAACCAGCGACTGTAGGAGCCCACGAGCACGGCGAGGCGGCGATAGCGGTGTTTCAGGCCGAACGCTATCGCGGCCTCGCGGTGCTCGTTGTGTTCCTACAGCATCATTTTTTTCAGCGCTGCGTTAATGCCCCGCCTGCCAGGGCTGTCCTAGCGAAACCGGGGCATAAAGACGCGTGCGCAGGGCATTGCGCGACAGCAGCACCAACACGACGATGGTCGCGACGTAAGGCAGCATCGCCAACAGGTTGGACGGGATCGCCAGGCCGATACCTTGCGCCACCAGATGGAGGATGCTGGCGAGGCCGAACAGGTACGCACCCAACAACAGGCGCCACACTCTCCAACTGGCGAACACCACCAGCGCCAGGGCGATCCAGCCACGACCGGCACTCATGTTTTCGGCCCACATCGGCGTGTACGCCAGAGACAGGTAAGCCCCGGCCAGTCCGGCCATGGCGCCACCGAACAGCACTGCTAGAGTTCGCACGCGCAGCACCGGCAAGCCCATGGCGCTGGCTGCGTCCGGGTTCTCGCCAACGGCCTGAATGATCAATCCGACGCGGCTTTTCAGCAGCGTCCAGGCCACGAGGGCAAACAGCGCGAAGGACAGGTACACCAAAATGTCCTGAGCAAACAGCATGCGGCCGATCAACGGGATGTCGCTCAAGTAAGGGATCAGAATTGGCTCGAAACCTTGCAGCGGTTTACCCACCCAGGCTGCGCCGACGAAGCTCGACAAACCAACGCCAAAGATAGTCAACGCCAAACCTGTTGCGACCTGATTGGCATTGAAGACCAGCGCCACCACCGCGAATAATCCCGACAGCAGCATGCCCGCCATCATCGCCAGCAGCACACCGAGCCACAGGTTGCCGGTGCTCAAGGCGATGATGAAACCGATCACCGCACCGAACAGCATCATGCCTTCTTGCCCAAGATTGAGAACGCCGCTTTTTTCGCAGATCAATTCGCCCAGTGCGACCAGCAGCAGCGGAGTCCCGCAACGCACCATGGCGAAGAAAATATTGCTCAGCAGATCGATATCCATCACACAGCTCCCGTGGCAGCGGGTGCCATCTGACGTTTGGCCCAGCGCGCATTCAGGCGTGGGCGATAGAGAATCAGCACATCACAGGCCAGCAGGAAAAACAGCATCATGCCTTGAAACAGCTGTGTGATGGCTTGCGGCAGGTTAAGAGCCATTTGCGCGTTTTCGCCGCCCAGATAGAGCAACGCCATCAGCAAGCTGGCGAACAGAATCCCGATTGGATTCAGGCGGCCGAGAAAGGCCACGGTGATCGCTGCGTAGCCGTAACCCGGCGACACTTGCGGTACTAGCTGACCAATGGGCCCGGCGACTTCGCTTACCCCGGCCAATCCTGCGAGGCCGCCGCTTATCAGCAAGGCCAGCCAGACCAGACGTTTTTCGCGAAACCCGACGAAACCTGCAGCTCGTTTATCCAGCCCCAGCACTTTGATCTGGAAACCGACAAAGCTGCGTTGCAGCAAAACCCAGACTGCGACCAAAGCCAGCAAGGCGAAGTACACACCGGCATGCACGCGGCCGTCCTCGGTCAGCAGTGGCAAGCGGCTAGCGTCACCAAACATCGCTGACTCAGGGAAATTCATCCCGGCAGGGTCTTTCAACGGTCCATGCACGAAGAACAGCAGCAGGTTCAGCGCGATGTAGTTGAGCATGATGCTTGTCAGGATTTCATTGGCATTGAAATGGGTGCGCAGCCAGGCGGTCAAGCCCGCCCATGCCGCGCCACCGAGTGTGCCAACCAGCAGAACCAGCACCAGTGCCCAGCGGCTTTCCATGTCGATGATATTGACTGCCAATGCGCTGCCAGCCAGCGCGCCCATCAACAATTGGCCTTCGGCACCGATGTTCCAGATACGCGCCTGGTAAGCCACTGCCAAACCCAGCGCGCAGAGCAGAATGGGCAGCGCCTTGACCATCAATTCGGATACGCCATACCAGTCGCTGACCGGTGCAATCAGCAACGTATGCAGAGTGAGCAAAGGGTCCAGACCTAGGGCGATAAACAGTAATGAGCCGCAGATCAGGGTCAATACAGCGGCCAGCAGCGGCGAAAACCACAGCATGGCCCGCGATTGTTGCCCGCGCGGTTCCAGAGAAAGCAGCATCGGAAACTCCGTTAATTAAGCGCTGCGGCTTGGAATTGAGGTTGAGTGCCGGGCGGTGCATCGAATTCACCGGCCATCCAGCCGCCGACCTGCACGGGCGAGGTCTGCCCGGTCGGTACAAGAGGGGAGAGCCTGCCACTGCTCAGCGCGGCAAGGCGGTCGCTGATCTGGAAGAGTTCGTCGAGATCTTCGGAAATCACCAGAATCGCTGCGCCCGCATCGCGCAAGGCAATCAACGCGCGATGAATCGCTGCGGCGGCCCCCACATCGACGCCCCACGTTGGATGCGCGGCGACCAGCAGTTTCGGGTTCTGCAAGATCTCGCGGCCCAGAATGAATTTCTGCAAGTTACCGCCGGACAGGCTTCGAGCGGGCGCTTGAGCGTCCGGAGTTTTCACTGCGAAGCGTTTGATGATTTCATCGGCCAGGCTTCGGACCTTGCCGCGTTGGACCAGGCCCTTGCTGACCAGTCCTTGCTGAAATGCCGTCAGCAGCGCGTTATCGCTTAGGCTCAAGTCCGGCACCGCGCCGTGCCCGAGTCGTTCCGCTGGAACAAACGCCAGGCCGTTTTTACGCCGTGCATCGGGACGTAGATGACCAACGTTCAAGTCTGCAAAGCGAATACTGGATGACAGCGAGTCGCTTACTGTTTGTTCGCCGCTGAGCAGGGCCAGCAGCTCGTCCTGACCATTACCTGCGACGCCCGCAATGCCGACGATTTCGCCGCTGCGCACTTCAAGATCGAGATTGACCAGAGAGCAACCGAACGGATCGGGGTTATGCCAGGAGAGTTTTTCCACCTGCAGGAACGGTTTATGCCCCGCGACTTTTGGATACTGCGCGGTCAGGCCTTCAGCATCGCCGACCATCAACCGCGCCAGCTCCAGATCCGAACATTGTGCCGGAATACAGTGGCCGGACACTTTGCCGCCGCGCAATACCGTCGCGCTATGACACAAGGCGCGGACTTCACCCAGCTTGTGACTGATAAATAGAATGCTGCAGCCTTCAGCGGCCAGGCGGCGCAGGGTGACGAATAGTTCGTCGGCTTCCTGCGGCGTCAGCACTGAAGTAGGCTCATCGAGAATCAACAGGCGGATGTCCTGCATCAGGCAACGAATGATCTCGACTTTCTGCCGCTCGCCGATCGACAGGCTGTGGACAAGTCGTTGCGGCTCGACCGCCATGCCATAGCGTTGGGAGACTTCACGGATTTTGGGTTCCAATTGCTTTGGCGTACCGGCCGCGCCGCCCATCGCCAGCGCGATGTTCTGAGCTACGGTCAGGGTTTCGAATAATGAGAAATGCTGAAACACCATGCCAATGCCCAGGCTGCGGGCCTGGGCTGGGTTACGCATTTTCAGAGCCTGTCCCTGCCAGACGATTTCGCCTGAATCGGGCTGCGTCACGCCGTAGATGATCTTCATCAAGGTGCTTTTGCCTGCGCCGTTTTCGCCGAGCAGGGCGTGGATTTCTCCGGAGGCGATATTCAGGTCAATGGCATCGTTGGCCAGGCAGCCGGGATAGCGCTTGCTGATGGCACGCAGCTGCAGGCGTGCAGATGTCACAGGGTTTGGCATGACAGGCTCAAGGTAAGAGGATCGCCTGTGGATAAAGCAATTTCCTGGCCAGGCAGTCAGGTTTTTGCGGGTAAATGCTGATTTGCTTGTAACGACGATGCCGCAAGAGCGATAGGGTGGCTCCTGTGGTGCAACTGATCGCCAGCATCGGCACCAGATCAGGGCGTTTCGGACATTGAATGATTCAATTTCGACCAGCCTGTCTGAGTAAAAAACATACAGTCGCTGTCGAGTCAGGCAACTCCGGCGTCACCGCGACCCTTGCACCTGTTATCCACAGGTTCCTCCACAGTAAATGTGTGCAAGCGCAAAAGTGCGATATAAGCGGGCAGTCGCTAGTAGCGTCTGACCATAAGAGATTGTAAAGCGCTGTTTTAACGATGCTTTTCTCGGTTTGTGACAGTTTTGTATAAAAAGTAATCAATTGGCTGAAAGCTAAGCGTGGCAAGGCTTGCGGCGGCATGTACTCAGCTTGTCCACAGCCGGATGCACAGTAAATGTGTGCAGTCCGAGTTCGCGCTCCCGCGACATCGCGCAGATCTGTGGGAGCCGAGCTTGCTCGCGATAAGGTAGGACGCGATCCAATGTGAACCGCGTCCAGCTTCATCGCGAGCAAGCTCAGCTCCCACAGGTCCTACTGGATTGCGGGCAAACAGAAGTCTCCCGAATGGGCCTGCATGTGGCGCACCACAACGCGACATCATTCCCCGTCTTTACTCAATACAATCCGGCCCCGGCTCAAATCCGCCAACTGCCGCTGCAGCACTTCGACCTGCTCGGGGCCAACCGCGATCGCAAGGTCCACTCCATTAGCCGTGAAGTCTTCGTTCTGCACCAATCCGTTCAATTCGGCGACCCGCAATTTGACCAGCGCCAGTTCGCTGAAGCTGCACGACAGGCTCAATGGCACCCGAGTAACCAACGCTAGACGCTCAGCCTGTTGCAGGCATTTATTGGCACCGCCGCCGTAGGCCCGGGCGAGGCCGCCGGTACCCAGTTGAATGCCGCCGTACCAGCGAATCACCAGCACCACGACCTGATCAAATTCCTGGGCTTCGATGGCGGCCAGAATCGGTCGTCCTGCTGTACCGCCAGGTTCGCCATCGTCATTGCTGCGGTATTGATCGGCCAGTTTCCAGGCCCAGCAATTGTGCGTCGCGTTGAGGTCGCTGTTCTGTTCGATAAACGCTTGTGCGTCGGCGGCGCTGGAAATGGGCGCGGCGAGAGTGATAAAGCGGCTCTTGCGAATCTCTTCGCGAAATTCACAAGGGCCAACCAGAGTAAAGGGCATGCGTGGGTTCCAGCTGTAAACAGATGTCGCCAGTTAAGCGCCTGGAGGCGTCAGGCCGCAACCCTTGAGGATGATGCGAATGAGATTATCGCCCGCAACTTCCATGTCTTGCTTGGTCAATCGAGTGCGTCCGGTCACTTGGCAAATTTGCGTAGCGAAGTCGGCGTAATGCTGCGTGCTGCCCCACAGCAGGAAAATCAGGTGCACCGGATCCACCGGGTCCATTTTGCCCGCATCGATCCACGCTTGAAAAACAGAGGCCCGGCCTTGAAACCAGGCTTGGTAATCCTGGCTGAAATACTGGTTGAGGCATTCGCCGCCGCTGATGATCTCCATGGCGAAAATCCGCGATGCCTGAGGCTGACGACGCGAGAACTCCATTTTGGCTCGAATGTATCGGCTCAATGCCAGAGCCGGATCGTCCTCGACGGTCAGGTTGTTGAAGGTGCTGTCCCATAACTCGAGGATGTTGCTGAGTACCGCGACGTACAGCCCGAGTTTGTTAGTGAAGTAGTAATGAAGGTTGGCCTTGGGCAGCCCGGCGTTCAGCGCGATGGTATTCATGCTGGTGCCTTTGAAGCCGTGGCGAGCGAACTCGTCTTCGGCGGCTTTGATAATGGCCTCTTCATTCTTCTGACGAATGCGACTGGCGGGCTTGGTGCCGTGACTACTGTGCGCAGGGACTTCAAGGATCATGGGGCCGTTCCGGACAGATCATGGGGATACAACACTGAACACCTGACCCAATCAGGTGTTCAGCGTTATCAGTAGTTAGTGTGTCGATGGCTCAGCTTCGGTTGCAGATTCTGTACCCGCAACGCTTGTCGTGTCCTCCGGCAATAACAGGCACATCACAATGGCGGTGATGCCGCCGCTGGTGATTGCCGAGTCGAACAGGTTTTGTACCAGTTTAGGCAGGTGATGCAGCAATGCCGGTTGGGAAGCGATGCCCAAACCAACGCCAAAAGACGTTGCAATGATCAGCATGCTGCGCCGATCCAGCGGTGCCTGAGCCAGAATGCGTACGCCCGCAGCAGCAACGCTGCCGAACATGACCAGAGTCGCTCCACCCAGTACGGGTTTTGGGATTTGTTGCAGCAAAGCGCCAATGGTCGGGAACAGGCCGAGCATGAAGAGGACTGCGCCGATGTACAGACCGACATAACGACTGGCCACGCCGGTGAGCTGAATCACACCGTTGTTTTGCGCGAAAGTCGTATTGGGGAAGGCACTGAAGGTTGCAGCGATCATGCAACTGAATCCGTCGCCCAATACGCCACCTTTAAGCCGGGCAATGTACGTGGGGCCGCTTATGGGCTTTTTAGCGAGCATGCAGTTGGCGGTCAGGTCGCCGACTGTTTCGATGGTGCTGATCAGATAAATCAGCGCGACGGGCAGGAAAGCTGTCCAGTCAAAGGCGAAGCCGAACCTGAACGGGACGGGCACGCTGATCAGGGGCAGGTTGCCAACGGAATGAGGAATCAGCTTTCCACTGAACCACGCTGCCAGACTGCCTGCTGCGAGGCCGATGATGATCGCCGACAGGCGTATCCAGGGAGTATTTGACCGGTTGAGCAGAATGATAACGACCAGCACAAAACCGCCCAACGCCAGGTTCAGCGGTTCGCCAAAGTCTGGAGCGTTGAAACCACCGCCCAGGTCCGTCACCCCTACTTTGATCAAGCTGACGCCGATCAGAGTGATCACGATGCCGGTCACGAGCGGCGTGATGACTCTGCGCAGTTGGCCAATGAAGCGACTCAACACAATCTGCACCATCGCACCGAAAAAGCAGACCCCGAAAATCATCGCCAGAATGTCTTCAGGACTCCCGCCGCGTTGCTTGACCAGAAAGCCCGCAGACAAGACTGCGCCGAGAAAAGCAAAGCTGGTGCCTTGCAGACAGATCATCCCTGCGCCAATTCCGAATGGCCGACGTGCCTGGATGAAAGTGCCTACGCCTGAAACCATTAGTGCCATGCTGATCAGGTAAGGCATGTAGGCGCCCAGCCCTAGTGCGGAACCGATGATTAACGGCGGTGTAATGATGCCGACGAAACTGGCGAGCACGTGTTGCAGCGCAGCAAGTATGGCCGGTAGTGGCTTGGGCCGATCATCGAGGCCATAGATCAGATCGCTGCTGGGTGAGGCGTCGGGCTGCATGTGGTGCTCTCGCGGGTCGTTTGATACAACCACTGTGCAAAAAGCTGTCCAAGTGCTCAGGTTTTCTATGGTTAGCACGTGGCCGATGTTTGTAGGCGCGCGCTTGCCCGCGATTGGGTGGTCAGGCGCAAAATTCGTTTAATGATCTGGCGCCATCGCCGACAAGCGCGCTCCTACGGGTTGGTATGTTTTTGCAGGGCGCCATGTCTCACCGTGTAGCAGCCAGCGTCTGCAGAAAGCTCTCGAGCACCAAATGAGGGCGGCGTCCTTTGCGGGTTACCGACACCAGGCTTAGATCATAGAAGCGCGATGCCGGTTTCAGTGCCCGCAGTCGACCCTGTTGCACCCAGAAACTCGCATAGTGATCCGGCAAATAGCCGATGTAACGCCCGGTCAGGATCAAAAACGCCATGCCTTCCCGGTCCGACGCGCTGGCGGTGCAATTGAGCGCCTGATAATGGGCCTGAATCTCTGCTGGTAGTCGGAAGGTCGGCGCAATGGCGTCCTGTTCTGCAAGACGCCCGTCATCCAGCGCAGCATCCTCCATATAGAAAAGCGGGTGGCCCACCGCGCAGTAGAGCAGCGAGCGCTCGCTGTACAGCGGCTGATATTCAAGGCCCGACAATGCACTGGCTTGAGGAACGACACCCACGTGCAACCGACCGTCGAGTACGCCTTGTTCCACTTCATTGGGCGCAATCATGCGGATGTTGATGTGCACATCAGGCCCGCGCTCTTTCAACTGAGCCAGTGCGTGAGTGATGCGCATGTGGGGGAGGGTGACCAGATTGTCAGTCAGGCCAATGTTCAACTCACCACGCAGATGCTGGTGGAGGCCGTTGACCTCTGTGCGGAAGCTTTCCAGTGCGCTCAGCAGTTGTAACGCCGACTGATAAACCTCACGGCCTTCTTCGGTCAGTGAAAATCCGGCACGTCCGCGTTGGCAAAGGCGTAAGCCCAGGCGTTGTTCCAGATCACTCATTTGCTGGCTGATGGCCGAGCGTCCTATGCCGAGTGCGCTTTCGGCGGCAGAGAATCCTCCCGACTCAACTACGCTTCGAAAGATGCGCAGCAATCGAATATCAAAATCGCTGACTTGTGCCAGTGGATCGGGGCGACGGCTGCTCATAGTTTAGTCATCGGCTAACTGAAGATCGTAAAAGTTGAGTTTTTCCGACTTTATCCCCGTGGCACCGTAGCTGCATCAAGTATTTGCAGTCACTCAACCGCCCAGCGCTCCAGCGAGGTCCGTTTCGATGAACAGTTTCGAGTCGTCCGAGATGTCTATTGCCAGCCAATTGAAGCTTGATGCTCATTGGATGCCTTACACCGCCAATCGCAATTTCCAGCGTGATCCGCGCTTGATCGTCGCGGCGCATGGCAGCTATCTGACAGACGACAAGGGACGCAAGATCTACGATGCGCTTTCTGGTCTGTGGACCTGTGGTGCGGGTCATACACGCAAGGAGATTCAGGAAGCTGTCTCCAGGCAGTTGGGCATTCTGGACTACTCCCCGGGTTTTCAATTTGGTCACCCGCTGTCCTTTCAGCTCGCTGAAAAAATCACCGAGTTGACGCCGGGCAATCTGAATCATGTGTTCTACACAAACTCAGGTTCCGAATGTGCCGACACCGCCGTGAAGATGGTGCGCGCCTACTGGCGTTTGAAGGGGCAGGCAACCAAAACCAAAATGATCGGCCGTGCGCGTGGCTATCACGGTGTAAACATTGCGGGCACCAGTCTCGGTGGGGTGAACGGCAACCGTAAGATGTTTGGCCAGTTGATGGACGTGGATCACCTGCCGCACACCTTGCTGGCCAGCAACGCTTATTCGAAAGGCATGCCGGAGGCGGGCGGTATTGCTCTCGCTGATGAAATGCTCAAGTTGATCGAGCTGCACGATGCCTCAAACATCGCTGCCGTCATCGTCGAGCCAATGGCCGGTTCGGCTGGTGTGATTGTGCCGCCTCAGGGCTACCTCAAGCGGCTGCGGGAAATCTGCGATCAGCACAACATCCTGCTGATCTTCGACGAAGTCATTACGGGCTTTGGTCGCACCGGCTCAATGTTTGGCGCAGACAGCTTTGGTGTGACGCCTGATCTGATGTGCATTGCGAAGCAAATCACCAACGGTGCGATTCCGATGGGGGCCGTGATCGCCAGCAGTGAGATCTATCAGACATTCATGAATCAACCGACGCCTGAATACGCCGTTGAATTCCCGCATGGTTATACCTACTCCGCGCACCCGGTTGCGTGTGCTGCTGGTCTCGCAGCGCTTGATTTACTGCAGCGGGAAAATCTTGTGCAGCAGGTTGCTGAAGTGGCACCGCATTTCGAAAGCGCACTGCATGGCATCAAAGGCACAAAGAACGTCGTCGACATTCGTAACTACGGCCTGGCTGGCGCTATCCAGATTGCGCCGCGAGATGGCGATGCGATCGTTCGCCCATTCGAGGCGGGCATGAAGCTCTGGAAAGCTGGTTTCTATGTACGTTTTGGCGGCGACACCTTGCAGTTCGGACCTACTTTCAACAGCAAGCCGCAAGACCTGGATCGTTTGTTCGATGCGGTTGGCGAAGCGCTGAATCAGATCGACTGATAAACCCTTCTATATAGGTGACAGGCGCGGATTCGTTCGCGCCTGCTTTGGAGTCATTTCATGAGCACCATTCAACACTTGATCGACGGCCAACTGGTCAGCGATAACGGCCGTACTGCCGACGTGTTCAATCCGTCGACCGGTCAGGCTATCCATAAGGTTTCGTTGGCCAGCCGCGAAATCGTTCAGCAAGCGATTGATTCAGCCAAGGCAGCGTTTCCCGCCTGGCGTAATACTCCTCCGGCAAAACGCGCCCAAGTGATGTTCCGCTTCAAGCAACTGCTGGAGCAGAACGAAAGTCGTATCGCGCAACTGATCAGCGAAGAGCACGGCAAAACGGTTGAAGATGCCGCGGGCGAACTCAAGCGTGGTATCGAGAACGTCGAATACGCCTGTGCCGCGCCGGAAATTCTCAAGGGTGAATACAGCCGTAACGTAGGGCCGAACATTGATGCCTGGTCCGACTTCCAGCCTTTGGGTGTCGTCGCCGGTATTACCCCGTTCAACTTCCCGGCGATGGTGCCTTTGTGGATGTACCCGCTGGCGATCGCTTGCGGTAACTGTTTCATCCTCAAACCGTCCGAGCGCGATCCAAGCTCCACGCTGCTGATCGCACAATTGCTGCACGAAGCCGGTCTTCCTAAAGGCGTACTCAATGTCGTCCATGGCGACAAGGCTGCGGTGGATGCTCTGATCGAAGCTCCGGAAGTCAAAGCGCTGAGTTTTGTGGGTTCAACGCCGATTGCCGAGTACATCTATAAAGAAGGCGCTGCGCGCGGTAAACGAGTGCAGGCCTTGGGTGGCGCGAAAAACCATGCGGTGCTGATGCCGGATGCTGACCTGGATAACGCGGTCAGTGCGTTAATGGGCGCTGCTTACGGTTCGTGCGGCGAGCGCTGCATGGCGATCTCGGTGGCCGTATGTGTGGGTGATCAGATTGCTGATGCGCTGGTCGCCAAACTGGTGCCGCAAATTGCCTCCCTGAAAATCGGTGCCGGTACAACGTGCGGGCTGGACATGGGGCCTCTGGTCACGGGTCAGCATCGGGATAAAGTCAGCGGCTATATAGAAGACGGCGTGCAAGCGGGCGCCAAACTGGTTGTTGATGGTCGCGGCTTGAGTGTTGCCGGTAATGAAGATGGCTTCTTTATGGGCGGCTGCCTGTTCGACCAGGTGACCCCAGAGATGCGTATCTATAAAGAAGAGATCTTTGGGCCGGTGCTGTGCATCGTGCGAGTTGCCAGTCTTGAGCAGGCCATGCAACTGATCAATGATCATGAGTACGGCAATGGCACCTGCATCTTCACTCGAGACGGAGAAGCTGCACGTTTGTTCTGTGATGAGATTGAAGTAGGCATGGTCGGGGTCAACGTTCCACTGCCGGTGCCGGTTGCCTACCACAGCTTCGGTGGCTGGAAGCGTTCACTGTTCGGTGACCTGCATGCCTATGGGCCGGATGGGGTGCGTTTCTATACGCGGCGCAAGGCGATTACCCAGCGTTGGCCGCAACGTGCGAGCCACGAGGCGTCGCAGTTCGCCTTTCCTAGTCTGTAAGACGTCTTGGAAGAGGGGTGAGCCGTCAGGCTCACCCCTTTGTTTTATGGGGTTTCAGAAAGATATGACAATTTAGTGAAATTAAGGGTTGACGGCCTCTCTAATCTCTCTATAATTCGCACCTCTTCTGGCGCAGACAGAACGAAAAACTCCTTGATAATCAATGAGTTGGACGATTCGGTTA
>NZ_JAGTPI010000077.1:0-26153 GCF_021147825.1 Pseudomonas quasicaspiana | reverse complement strand
ATCGACTGACAGACCGAATCGCGGGCAAGCGCGCTCCTACAGGGTCCGTGTTTGCTGCGCGACAGCGTGGTGTCAGGGACACCGGGGCGACTCCCACAGGGATTTGCGACAGGCCAACACTCATGGCTGACCTTGTACCGTTATTAATCTCAGCCCTGATCCTCGGTCTGCTTGGTGGCGGTCACTGCCTGGGCATGTGCGGCGGGTTGATGGGTGCACTGACGCTGGCGATTCCGAAGGAGCAACGCAGCCGACGTTTCCGACTGCTGCTGGCCTACAACCTTGGAAGGATTTTGAGCTACACCTGCGCAGGTCTGCTGACCGGCCTGGCAGGCTGGGCCGTGACCAACAGCCCTGGCGCAACGACCTTGCGAGTCATCGCCGCACTGCTGTTGATCACCATGGGCCTGTATCTGGCCGGATGGTGGAGCGGCCTGACCCGTATCGAACGCCTGGGCCGCGGGCTGTGGCGCTATATCCAGCCACTGGCAAGTCGCTTGCTGCCAGTGTCGAGCCTGCCTCGGGCTCTGTTGCTCGGCGCACTGTGGGGATGGCTGCCGTGCGGTCTGGTTTACAGCACGCTGCTCTGGTCAGCGAGTCAGGGTAACGCCATCGACAGCGCCCTGCTGATGCTGGCTTTCGGTGTCGGCACCTGCCCGGTGCTGCTGGCTACCGGCCTTGCGGCAGAGCGCACGACCGCGTTGTTGCGTCAGCGTGACGTACGCATGGCGGGTGGCCTGCTGGTGATTGCCTTCGGACTCTGGACCCTGCCCGGCCCGCATCAGCACTGGTTGATGGGCCATTGATCCATATCAAAGGATCGAGCGCGCACTTCCCTAGACTGACCGACACTGCCAGCCTACCCAGGGAACGCCAACATGCTCGACGCCATCCGTTGGGATTCTGATCTGATTCGCCGCTACGATCTGGCGGGCCCCCGTTACACCTCCTACCCCACAGCGGTGCAATTTCACACTCAGGTCGGCGCTTTCGACTTCTTGCATGCGCTTCGCGACAGCCGCAAGGCCATTCGTCCCCTGTCGCTCTACGTGCATATCCCGTTCTGCGCCAACATTTGCTACTACTGCGCATGCAACAAAGTCATCACCAAGGATCGTGGTCGCGCCCAGGTTTATCTGCAAAGGCTAGAGCATGAAATCCAGATGATCGCCAGCCACCTTGATCCTGGTCAGGTCGTCGAACAACTGCACTTTGGCGGGGGCACGCCGACCTTTCTCAGCCACGACGAACTGCGTCAGTTGATGAGCCATCTGCGCCAGCACTTCAACCTGCCGGACGATGACTCCGGCGACTACGGCATCGAAATCGACCCGCGCGAAGCTGACTGGTCAACCATGGGCCTGCTGAGGGAGCTGGGTTTCAACCGGGTCAGCCTTGGGGTGCAGGATCTGGATCCGCAGGTTCAGCGTGCGGTGAACCGCTTGCAGAGTCTGGAAGAAACCCGGGCAATTATCGAAGCCGCACGGACCTTACAGTTTCGCTCGGTCAACATCGACCTGATCTACGGCCTGCCTAAACAGACGCCGCAGGGCTTTGCCCGCACAGTGGACGAAATCATTGCCCTGCAACCCGACCGGTTGTCAGTGTTCAATTACGCGCACCTGCCCGAGCGCTTCATGCCGCAACGGCGCATCGACAGCAACGATCTGCCTGCGCCGGGAGCCAAGCTACAGATGCTCGAAAATACCATTGAACAATTGACCAAAGCCGGATACCGCTACATCGGCATGGATCACTTCGCCCTGCCCGACGATGAACTGGCCATTGCGCAGGAAGAATCGACCCTGCAACGCAACTTCCAGGGCTACACCACACATGGCCACTGCGACCTGATTGGATTAGGGGTTTCCGCGATCAGCCAGATTGGTGATCTTTACAGCCAGAACAGCAACGACCTGGCTGACTATCAAAGCCAGTTGGCCAGTGACCAGTTGGCAACCAAGCGTGGCCTGATCTGCAATCAGGACGATCGCCTGCGCAGAGCGGTGATTCAGCAATTGATCTGCCATTTCAGTCTGGATTTCGCCGATATTGAAACCCGGTTCGATATCGACTTTCGGGCTTGTTTCAACGATTTGTGGCCGCAGCTCAGCAGCATGGCCAGCGACGGGCTGATCAGCCTGGAATCCACAGGCGTTCAGGTGCTGCCCGCGGGCCGATTGCTGGTGCGCTCGGTATGCATGGTGTTCGATGCCTACCTGACCCAGCAGAATCGCCAGCGTTTTTCACGGGTGATATGAACGGCGCTGACCTGTAGGAGCTGCCGAAGGCTGCGATGTCGGTGTGTCAGAAGGATCGCTTTCGCAGCCTTCGGTGTTGTGGCTCAATATTTATGGACCATGATGTAGGAGTATCAACCTAAGGAAGCATCATGGGATTTCGGGTCGTTACAGCCGAAGAAAAAGCCGAGGCTATTCGCCTTGTCGTTGAGTTGAATTACTCAGTGCCTAAAGCGTGTGAGCAGACTGGCGTAGGGCCTACCGCGTTGCGGCGCTGGGTTTCACGGTGGCGCAAGGAGCAGGTAGGAGCCGCGCAAACTACCCGGCCTCAGGATCAAGATCTCATCGACTCGCTGCAGGCCAGATTGGCACTGCTGGAGGCCGAGAACGATGTTTTAAAAAAGCAGTTGCCCTCTCATCTAAAGGTGCTGTTTGGCCGAAGAAAATGATTGAGGGCGCTACAAAGAAGCTGTCGGTTCGACGCTTGTGCTGCGTACTGAGCATACCTCGCAGCAGTTATTACGCCATGCGTCGGCCTCGAGCTAAACGCAGTATCGAGCCGCAGTTAGAGAAGAAGATCCGGCTTTTGCACAAAGAACATCGAGGCGCGCTGGGCAGTCGCGGATTTGTTAAAGCGCTGAAGGCACAAGGCGTCCAAATGGGGCGTCATCGTATGCGCAGCTTGATGAAGAGTCTGGGTTTGGTGAGGCGTCGGGCACAGCATGCGCACTATCGACGGGCTACCAAACCGTCCAACATTGCGCCCAATGTGCTGGCACGACGCTTTAACCCTGAACATCCCAACACGTTCTGGGCGGGAGACATTACCTATATCCGTGTCGGTGGTAGTTGGCTGTACCTGGCAATTGTGATGGATCTTTTCTCGCGCAGGATCGTTGGCTGGGCGTTTTCAAGGACGGCCGATACCGAGCTTTCATTGCAGGCTTTACGACTTGCGGTGGGGCTGCGCCGACCTTCTTCCGAGCTGGTGTTTCACTCGGATCAGGGATGCCAATACACCGCTGACCGCTTCGTTAGCTATCTGGCCGAGAAGCAAATCGTGCAGAGCATGAGTCGGCGCGGAAACTGTTGGGACAATGCGGTTGTGGAACGCTACTTCCGATCACAGAAACACGATTGGTCACCTGAGAACGGTTACTCGAATCACTTCGAGGCAGAACGAGACGTGATGGATTTTATTGCTCACTACAACCATCGACGTTGCCACTCTGCCTCGAATAACCTGCCGCCAGCTGTTTTCGAAAAACTGGCGGCCTAACACTCCTACGGAACGGTCCAAAAAAACTGGACCATTACACGGCAGCTCCTACAGGACGGGCCGCTCGCTTACATCTTGGCCAGCATCAGCATGCTGGCCTTGGCTTTATCGTCCGACTTCAACTGCAACGCGTTCATGACGTTGGACAGATCACCAGCGGAGGTACTGATCTGACGCTGATAAACCGCCGAAACGGTTTGCAGTGCAGCCGCTTTGGCCTGGCGCATATCGGGGCTTAAGGACTTGTCGTTCAGGGTCTTTTGCAACTCGGTATTCGATTGCGCCACCCTTTTCTGGGTATCACGCAACGAGATGAGGGCCTTCTGCACCGGGTCAGGCAAACCACTTTGCTTGATATCAGCATTGGCCGAACCCGTTAACGCCGCACGCGCCAGGCCGGCCGGCGAAAGATTGACTTCTACGCTCTGCGAGGCTGGCGCAGTCGGCGTGCTCTGTGGAGCGGCCTTTTCGGCAGCGGTTTTCTGCGCGGCGGCATTGGATGCCAGAAAAGCCCGACTGATGGCGGTAAGCGCGGATGACCACATGAGCGGCGACCTGTTCAAGATGCGGATTAACCAGAACTATCGACCAATGCACGCAAAGCTTGATAGCCATCCGGCGGCTCGTCACTGGTCTGAACAGTCCCGGGTGAGTTACCCTTATGACTTATGTGTGATTAACCACAAGGAATAAAGTGATGCCCGAGCCAGTCAAAGTACGCGCTCATACCCAGGCCCATTGCAAGGATTGCAGTCTGGCTCCGCTGTGCTTGCCACTTTCCTTGAATCTCGACGACATGGATGCCCTGGACCAGATCGTCAAACGCGGCCGACCGCTGAAAAAAGGCGAGTTCCTGTTCCGTCAGGGTGACACGTTCGGTTCGGTTTACGCGGTACGCTCCGGCGCACTGAAAACCTTCAACATCAGCGACGGTGGCGAAGAACAACTGACCGGCTTCCATTTGCCCAGCGAACTGGTGGGCATGTCGGGTATGGACGCCGAAGCCTATCCGGTTTCGGCCCAGGCGCTGGAAACCACCTCGGTCTGCGAAATTCCCTTCGAGCGTCTGGACGAATTGTCCGTGCAATTGCCACAACTGCGTCGTCAGTTGATGCGGGTCATGAGCCGGGAAATCCGTGACGATCAGCAAATGATGTTGCTGTTGTCGAAAAAGAACGCGGACGAGCGCATCGCGACATTTCTGGTCAACCTGTCCGCACGCTTCCGTGCCCGGGGCTTCTCGGCCAATCAGTTCCGCCTGAGCATGTCGCGCAACGAAATCGGTAATCATCTGGGGCTGGCGGTGGAAACCGTTTCCCGTGTGTTCACCCGCTTTCAGCACAACGAATTGATTGCAGCTGAGGGCAAAGAGATCAGAATCCTTGATCCGATCCAGCTCTGCGCACTGGCAGGCGGGGCTATCGAAAGCTGAGGGTGCGATTCAGGGCTGACGCCTTTAGACTAGGCCATCGATACAAACCTCCAGCCCTGGACCCATTTGATGATTTTCGACGAAGCCAGCTTCAAATCCCTGATTCGCCCGGTAGTGGACTTCCCCAAGCCGGGCGTCATCTTTCGCGATATCACCCCGCTGTTCCAGTCTCCCAAGGCTACGCGCCTGGTGATGGACAGCTTCGTGCAGCGCTACATAGAGGCTGACTTCAGCCATATCGGCGTGATGGACGCACGGGGTTTTCTGATCGGTTCAATTGTGGCTTATGAACTGAACAAGCCGCTGATTCTGTTTCGCAAGCAGGGCAAATTGCCTGCTGACGTCCTGTCAGAGGGTTATCAGACTGAATACGGTGAGGCATTTCTCGAAGTGCACGCCGACAGCCTGTGCGACGGTGACTCCGTGGTGATGTTCGACGACCTGATCGCCACTGGCGGAACGCTTATCGCTGCTGCCAACTTGATCCGCCGCATGGGCGCGAAGATCCACGAAGCCGCTGCGATCATCGATCTGCCGGAATTAGGCGGTTCGAAACGTCTGCAAGACCTGCAGATTCCAACGTTCTGCCTGACCAGCTTTGGGTTGACGGAGTAATTCGCTGCCTGACGCTGCGCTTTACCCAATACTCTGGACGCCCCGCTTTTGCGGGGTAACCAAGAACCTTGTGGGAGCGAATTCATTCGCGAATACGGTGGGTCATCCAAAAAATTATTGAGGACGACCCATTCGCGAATGAATTCGCTCCCACAGTAAATCGCATTTCAATCCAGACATGGATGCGCAGCCTGATTAAGTATCAGTGCTTACAACGCAATCGGCTTACGCCCTGCAAACGAGTGCGCCAGCGTCCCGCCGTCCACCAGTTCCAGCTCGCCACCCAGTGGCACGCCATGAGCGATGCGTGAGGTGATCAGACCTTTGTTGGTCAGCAACTGCGCGATGTAGTGTGCGGTGGCTTCGCCCTCGACCGTAGGATTGGTCGCCAGGATGACTTCACTGAAGGTCCCCTGCTCGTTGATGCGTGCCAGCAGTTGAGGAATACCAATGGCTTCCGGGCCCAGCCCGTCCAGTGGTGACAAGTGGCCTTTGAGCACGAAGTAGCGCCCGCGATAACCGGTCTGCTCCACGGCGTAAACATCCATCGGCCCTTCCACTACGCACAGCAATGTGTCGTCGCGGCGATTGTCCGAACATTGCGGGCACAAATCGTCTTCGGTCAGGGTGCGGCACTGCCGACAGTGCCCAACACCTTCCATCGCCTGGCTCAACGCCAGCGCCAGCCGTGAACCGCCACTGCGATCACGCTCAAGCAATTGCAGCGCCATGCGTTGCGCAGTTTTTTGACCGACACCCGGCAGGGTACGCAGGGCATCGATCAGTTGGCGAATCAGTGGGCTGAAGCTCATGGAGAAAGGTCCGACAAAAACACAAGACGCGGTTTATACCCGCGCCCTGCCTGTAGCGTCAATCAAGGGTTACGTCATGCGTCTGAGACGTGAACCACCAACTTGCCAAAGTTGCGTCCTTCCAGCAGACCAATAAAGGCTTCTGGCGCCTGCTCAAGGCCCTGCACTACGTCTTCACGGAATTTGATCTTGCCCTGTGTGACCAGTGGCGTCATTTCCCGGAAGAACTCTTCGTGGCGATCACCGTATTCTTCAAACACGATAAACCCCTGCATGCGGGCACGCTTGGTCAGCATCGTACGCAACAGCAGCGGCAGATCGTTTGGCCCTTCCGGTACGCCCTGGGCGTTGTACTGCGCAATCACGCCACACACGGGAATCCGTGCCCGGGGGTTGAGCAGCGGCAATACTGCATCGAAGACCTTACCGCCCACCAACTCGAAATAGATGTCGATACCTTTACCGCAGGCCTGCTTCAACTCTTCTGCAAAGTTGTCGCTCTTGTGGTCGATACAGGCGTCGAAGCCCAGCTCGTCAACAACATAACGGCACTTTTCTGCGCCACCAGCAACGCCCACCACTCGCAGGCCCTGCAACTTGGCCACCTGACCCACCACAGAGCCTACAGCGCCTGACGCCGCGGCAACGACGAGTGTTTCGCCTGCCTGTGGCTTGCCGATGTCCATCAATCCCATGTAAGCGGTCATGCCAGGCATGCCCAATACGCCTACAGCCATGGAATCGCTAGGCAGGTCTTTCGGAATGACTTTCAATGCAGCACCATCATTGATGCTGTGAGTCTGCCAGCCGGTCTGGCCAACTACGCGGTCGCCGACCTTAAATGCAGGATTACGCGACTGCTCGACGATGCTGACCGCACCGCCTTCCATTACCGCGTCGATTTCCACCGGATCGGCATAAGACGGTGCATCGCTCATGCGTCCGCGCATGTAGGGGTCCAGTGAAAGATAAAGGGTGCGCAACTGCACCTGCCCTTCCTGCAGATCGGGCAGCGCTTCACGCTCCAGTCGGAAGTTCTCCGGGGTCGGTGCACCGGTCGGACGCGAGGCCAGGACAATTCGCTGGTTAAGAATCAATTCTTGGGTCATCAAAGCGGCTCCTTGGAAATGAATTCTATGGGGTATGCAGAAGCAGACCATCGTGAGGCGGGGGCGTTCGATTGGATACCATGGCCCTGTTGGAGCGAGGCTTGCCCGCGAAGAAATCAACCGGGTTCATCTGCCCCACCGCAGCGCCTGCATCGCGGGCAAGCCCGGCTCCAACGGATCACCGCGAAATCTCTGTGGGAGCTGAGCTTGCTCGCGAAGAAATCAACCGGGTTCATCTGCCCCACCGCAGCGCCTGCATCGCGGGCAAGCCCGGCTCCCACAGATGAACACCGTCTCCTGTTGGAGCGAGGCTTGCCCGCGATGAAAGCAACCGGATTCATCTGCTCCACCGCAGCGCCTGTATCGCGGGCAAGCCCGGCTCCCACAGATGAACACCGTCTCCTGTTGGAGCGAGGCTTGCCCGCGAAGACATCAACCGGATTCATCTGCCCCACCGCAGCGCCTGCATCGCGGGCAAGCCCGGCTCCAACGGATCAGCGCGAAATCTCTGTGGGAGCTGAGCTTGCTCGCGAAGAAATCAACCGGGTTCATCTGCCCCACCGCAGCTCCTGCATCGCGGGCAAGCCCGGCTCCCACAGATGAACACCGTCTCCAGTTGGAGCGAGGCTTGCCCGCGAAGAAATCAACCGGATTTATCTGCCCCACCGCAGCGCCTGTATCGCGGGCAAGCCCGGCTCCCACAGATGAACACCGTCTCCTGTTGGAGCGAGGCTTGCCCGCGAAGAAATCAACCGGGTTCATCTGCCATACCGCAGCGCCTGCATCGCGGGCAAGCCCGGCTTCCACAGATGAACACCGTCTCCTGTTGGAGCGAGGCTTGCCCGCGATGAAAGCAACCAGATTTATCTGCCCCACCGCAGCGCCTGTATCGCGGGCAAGCCCGGCTCCAACGGATCACCGCCACCTCCTGTGGGAGCGAGGCTTGCCCGCGAAGAAGTCAATCGGGTTCATCTGTTCCACCCTTGAAAACAAAAATGCCAGGCACTTGGCCTGGCATTTTTGGGGAACAACCTGCAATCAGAACGGCAGTTTCATGCCCGGCGGCAATTGCATGCCAGCGGTCATGCTGGAAGTCTTTTCCTGGCTGGCCTGTTCGATTTTGCGTACCGCGTCGTTGACAGCGGCAGCGATCAGGTCTTCCAGAACTTCTTTGTCTTCCTGCATCAGGCTGTCATCCAGATTGATGCGCTTGACGTCATGGCGACCGGTCATCACGACGCTGACCAGGCCTGCGCCCGATTGGCCGGTGACTTCGGCATTGGCCAGTTCTTCCTGCATCTTGGCCATTTTTTCCTGCATTTGCTGCGCCTGCTTCATCAGGCCAGCCATGCCACCTTTCATCATGGGATATCTCCTCGAAAGTTGATTGTGTTAGCGGGTAGGAAACCATTCGGCCTCCCACCGTCAGTTAATGAGTCTGAGCCACCGGGGCATCCACGGGCTTAATCGTATCCTCCCGGATCACTGCGCCAAACTGTTCAAGCATCTGCTGGATGAACGGATCAGCATGAATCGACGCCTCTGCCTGCCGCTGACGCTCCACGCGCAACCGCGAAGCCGCCTGCGCAGGGGTTTCCTGCTCGGGCTTGATCAACTCGATCTTGAGGTTGATCGTGCGCCCGGTAAATTGATTCAGGCCATCGTTGATACGGCGCAACTGGGTTGCGTTGAACAAGGCACTGTGCCCCGGATCCAGGTGCAGCAACCAGTCATCACCGTCCATCGCGACCAGCGTGCAGTTGGAGGCAATGCTGCTGGTCATCCCGGAAATCGGCAACTTGTTAAACATGTCCAGCCATTCAGCAGCCAGACCCGTCGCTGGTTTGGCCGCCGGAGCCGGTTCAGGTTCGACCTCTTCAGTGACGGTTTCGTGCGCCAGTTCATCGAGGAAACTATAGGACGCGGGATCGATGTCCACATCCGGCTCAACATAATCATCATCCGGTGGCGGCTCGTCATCGCGATCCATCGGCGCGGGCACGTAAGCATCGGGGATGGCTTCAAGCATTGCGGGCGTCACGGCCTGCTCGGCAAAGGCCTCAGGCTGTGGCGCTTCCACCTCCGGCGCATCCGGCACCGGACTGGCTGGCGCGGGACCTGGCATCGGAGTGAGTTCCGGCTGTTCAGCGACGGTATCCAGCACTGGCTCGGCGACCAGTTCCTGGGCAGGCGTAGCAACCGGCTCAGGTTCGGATTTTTCCTCGGCTGCTGGCGGCAACGCTTGCGGCTCGTTCCAAGGCAGGTCAACCTCTTCGACCGGCTCAGGCTCACGAGCGGCAGGCACAGGAGTCGGCGCAACTGCCTGCGACTCAGCCTCGACAATCGGCTCGGCGACCGGCGCTGCAACAACAGGAGCGGCGGCCTGGACGGGAGCAACGGCTACCGGCGCGACAGCTGTCGCACCGGCCACTTGTTGTGGGGAATCAACTGTGGCCGGGTTGATTCCCACTGTCTTTAGCGGCTGCCTCGGGGCATCACTGCTGTCTGCGGGACGGAACGCCAACATCCGCAGCAGGACCATTTCGAAGCCGCCGCGCGGATCCGGTGCCAATGGCAGATCGCGTCGGCCGATCAAACCCATCTGGTAGTAAAACTGTACGTCTTCGGCAGGCAATGCCTGGGCCAGCGCAAGCACCCGGTCGCGGTCGCCGTGGCCGTTATCGACACCTTCGGGCAGCGCCTGGGCAATCGCCACGCGGTGCAGCACGTTGAGGATTTCCGACAACACGCCATTCCAGTCAGGGCCCTGTTCGGCCAAATGTCGGACGGCTTCGAGCAAACTGCGGGCATCGCCGTCGATCAAGGCAGTCAGCACATCGAACACCTGCCCGTGATCCAGCGTACCGAGCATCGCACGTACATCGGTAGCCATGACCTTGCCTTCGCCAAAGGCAATCGCCTGATCGGTGAGGCTCATGGCATCGCGCATTGAGCCGTCGGCGGCACGCCCCAACAACCACAGCGCGTCGTCTTCAAAAGGCACATTTTCGACGCCCAGCACATGGGTCAAATGCTCGACCACGCGCTCCGGCGTCATGTTTTTCAGGGAAAACTGCAGGCATCGGGACAAAATCGTCGCGGGCAGTTTTTGCGGATCAGTGGTCGCCAGGATGAATTTGACGTACGGCGGCGGCTCCTCAAGCGTCTTCAGCAGGGCGTTGAACGAGTGGCTGGAAAGCATATGCACTTCGTCGATCAAGTAGACCTTGAAGCGCCCGCGGCTCGGGGCGTATTGCACGTTATCCAGCAGTTCGCGGGTGTCCTCGACCTTGGTGCGGCTTGCGGCGTCGATCTCGATCAGGTCGACAAAGCGCCCTTCGTCAATCTCGCGACATACCGAACAGGTGCCACAGGGCGTCGAAGTAATGCCTGTTTCGCAGTTCAGACATTTCGCGATAATCCGCGCGATAGTGGTCTTGCCCACCCCCCGGGTGCCGGTGAATAGATAGGCATGGTGCAGGCGCTGACTGTCCAGGGCATTGATCAGGGCCTTCAGCACATGGGTCTGGCCGACCATTTCGCGGAACGAGCGCGGACGCCATTTACGTGCAAGAACCTGATAACTCATGGAAAACCGTCGCAACTGGGAAGCGGAAGACCGCTAATGCTAGCGGAGCAGGGGCAAAATTGCATCTGGTGTCCTCCTCTATTCTGACTAAGCTGTGCAAATGGATGTGAAGACACGCCGTAATCGGGTCTTTAGAGAGCGTTTTATACATGGCTCGTAGTTGAGGGACCTACTATGCGACGAATCCGCGTCAGTCTCGTAACGCTATTGCTGATGGTTGCCTTGCCTGTGGAGGCGACAGAACCGCCCCTGCGGTTTTCGGTAGCGGACAGCTGGTCGATGCCACTGGTCCAGCTGGACAATCATCAACCGACATCCGGAATTCTGTACGACATCATGCAAAGCCTCGCGCGTCAGGTAGGCCGTGAAGCTGAATACCGAGTAATGCCGCGCCCGCGGGTTCAGGGGGCGCTGGAGCGTGGCGAAATCGACATTCGTTGCTATGCAGCACAAGCCTGGGTGCCGAATCTCTCGGGGGATTACTTCTGGAGTCTACCGATCCTCTATCAGCGCGACTTGCTGATCGCCTCCGCCGCAACCGCCGCAGGGCCCTACCCCGAACAGTTCGATAACGAAACCATTGGCACCGTGCTGGGCTACAACTACCCCGACCTGCAATACCTGTTCGATAACCACCAACTGGTTCGCGAGGACGCCCGCAGTCAGGAGCAGACACTGCGAAAACTTGTTGCGGGACGCTACCACTACGCAGTAGCCAGCCAACTGGTGCTGGACTGGCTCAACCGTGACTTACCCGCCGATGAACAACTGAAATCCGTTGCCCTTATCGCTGATCAGCCGGCTGGCTGCATTATCCGTAACGATCCGGGCCTGCCAACGCAGAAAATTCTGCGCACGCTGGTACGCATGAGGGTTTCGGGTGAAATCCAGCAAATCGTTGATCGTTACACGGCGCCACGCACGTGAAAACAACCCCGGACACAGCGTATAGAAGGCGCTGTCGCAATACCGTCATATAGCGTGGATACGCTCGCCTGAAATATTTGGCAACATTTATCCTGGGCAGGTAATCCACGATGAGCGACAAACCGGACGATAACTCGCAGACCGACCCTGGCCGCCGCCGCTTTCTGGGCGGCATGGCTGCATTAGGGGCCGGCATGACACTGAGCGGCTATGCAACGGCTCAGGAAAAACCACCTGCATCAACGCCTGCCGTCGCACCTCTCACCGGTATGGCGCTTGATAAGGCGCTGCGCGACAACGTCAAAACCATCGTGGTGATCTACGCCGAAAACCGCAGCTTCAATAATCTGTTCGGTAATTTTCCCGGTGTGGAAAAGCCGCTGTCATCGCTGAAACCCGCCGACTATGAGCAGCGCGACCGGGATGGCTCATTGCTGAAGACCCTGCCACCGGCCTGGGGCGGCGTTCTGCAGATGGGACCACAAACGGTTGACGGAGTGAGTTACCCCGCTGGCGGACAGTTTCAGGAAAACCTGCCCAATGCGCCCTTCCCGCTCAAAGGCATGAACGGCGAAGACTTGCCTCTGAGCCTCGTGACCCGGGACCTGTGGCATGTGTTCTATCAGAACCAGATGCAGATCAACGGCGGCAAGAATGACCGCTTCGTCGCTTGGGCCGATTCGGGCGGCCTGCCCATGGGTTACTACGCACAAAGCCAGTATTCGTTGCGCCTGTGGGACGTCGCCAGGGAATTTGTGCTCTGTGACAACTTCTTCCAGAGTGCCTTTGGCGGCTCATTCCTCAACCACCAATACCTGATTGCCGCCACCGCGCCGATTTACCCGGATGCTGCCAATTCGGCGGCTAAATCACAGATTGCCCAATTGCAAAGCGATAACCCGAAAGATCCGCGCCTCAAGCCACTGGAGCAATCCCCGGCCAGCGCCATGAAAGGCGCACCGCAATTCGGCCCCAGCGCACTGACGCCTGATGGCTTTGCGGTTAACACTCTGGCACCGCCGTTCTGGCCAACCTGGCTGCGTGATCCGGCAAAACCGGACTATTCCAAGCCTGACCTGCCTAACGTGCTGGTGCCGCAGACTCACGAGCACATTGGCGACAAGCTTTCGAAAAAGGACATCGACTGGGCGTGGTACGCGGGTGCCTGGCAGGTCACGCTGGATGAATTCAAGGACTCTACCGGCATTCCGAAGATCCCTAACTTCCAGTACCACCACCAACCGTTCAATTACTTTGTACAGCAAGGCCCGCAAAACCCGGCCGAGCGCAAAAAACGCCTGCGCGATGGCGGGTTGGGCGATGAAGTCAGCAGCAATAAATTCCTTGCCGATGCCGAAGCAGGCAAGTTGCCTGCCGTGACCTTCTACAAGCCTCAGGGCAACCTGAACATGCACGCCGGATACGCTGACGTCGCGGCTGGTGATCGACATATTGACCGGGTGATCAAGGTGCTGCGCAACAGCCCGCAGTGGGAAAACATGGTCATCGTCATCACCGTCGACGAAAACGGCGGGTGGTGGGACCACGTGGCGCCTCCGCAAGGCGATCGCTGGGGGCCAGGCACGCGCATTCCGGCGTTGGTGGTCTCGCCTTTCGCCCGTAAAGGCACGGTGGATCACACCGTTTACGACACTGCTTCGATCCTGCGCCTCATCACTCGGGTTCACGGCCTGGAAAAGCTCGATGGTCTCAAGGAACGCGATCAAGCGATGACCGCTCGCGGGCAGACGCCTATGGGCGACCTGACCAACGCGCTGCACTTTCCCGCGTGATGAGCTGATTCATGGCGACGTACGTTAACCCGTAGGACCGAATTCATTCGGGAAGGCGGCATTTCAAGCGATACATCAGTTGCGGATGTATCGGCCCCTTCGCGAATGAATTCGCTCCCACGGATTTGTGTTTGCAGGCCAACATAGAATCTCCCGCAGAACCGGCGCAGCCCCATAGGACCAGCTTTAGCCGGGAGGAAGTCTGAATATTCGCTAAATTTTCTTTGGCGATGCACCGCTCACCCGGCCAGGACCACCTGATTACGCCCCTGCTGCTTGCCCTGATATAACGCCTGATCCGCTCGCTTGAGGGCGCTTTCAAAGCTTTCTCCCGAACGGATTTGGCTCACAGCCAAGGTTGCCGTAACGGTCAGCGGCCCCTGATCCACTTGCCCGACCCATTCGCGGATGCGCAACAGGATTCGATCAGCCACGGCCTGCGCCGCTTCTTCAGAGGCATCGGGCATCAACACCAGAAATTCCTCGCCGCCCCAGCGAGACGCCACATCTGTCGCACGCACATTGCTGCTGATGGCGTCAGCCACCCGCTGAAGGATCAGGTCACCCTGCTCGTGGCCCAGGCGGTCGTTGATCTGTTTGAAGTGGTCGACGTCCAGCAGAATAATCGCTGACGGCACCGAGTCGGCCAACTGCCGTACACCGAGCATCACCCGGCGTCGGGTGTAGAGGTTGGTCAGACTGTCGCGGTTGGCGGTCTGAAACAGGCTCAGTTGCATGGACCGCGTGAAGCGTACCGACAGAGCGGTGCCATGTAATAAAACACCGACCGCAGTCAACACATTGATGATGCCGAGTACATCAAGTAACTGCGGGGATACGCCAGAATTTATCCCCATGTATCCACGTAGAGCGAAGCCGCCCACCGATATCACAAGAATTGCCAAGTTAAGCAATAGCCGTATCCGACGAGCACTCTGGAAACTGAATGCGATGATCGGGATCACGCAATAGAGGTAGAAGTAGAAATTACTGTTCCAGCCCAGTATCCAGGTAGCCAGTAATGCATGAAGGATGATTTCTCCACTCATCAGCATGCCAGCCAGGCTGTAATGCCCGGCGCGGATGGCTCTGAGGCACGCCACATACGCCAGAATGCTGAAGCCGTTGCCCACCGCCAGCAAAGGGACTTTCAGCGCGCTGAACAAGACAAACAAAACGAGATGAATACAAAAAGCAATCTGCACGATGGGCACGATGTGCTGCCAGAACTGTGCGGTGGTTTCACGCAACAGTTGCGCACGGTCACTCGCCGATAGGGTGTTCATGAAGCAGCCTCAGTGGGGTGATGCATCGCAGCCGCAGCAGTCAGGCGAGGAGCGAATCAGCATTGTATTTATGTCAGGTTATCGGCGGACATCAAGTGGGCTTGATGTCGGTCACAGAGAGGGTCCGTTGGTTCGGGTACTACGAGCACATGATGGCACATTGAGTTCCCCAAGCCTGGCGCCTCATGCCGTTTTCGTGCAGATGAACAACCTAGCTATCCACAATCAACGACAGCAGATCCGTTGAACCGACATCGACTCCGGCCTGCGTCAGCAACGTTGTCGCCTGCCCGCGATGATGGGTCTGATGATTGAAGAAGTGGATCAGTAAGCCATAGAAATCTCGCGCTGCCGCAATCCCGGCGGTATTGGTGTAGTGCAGCACAACGTCCAGATCATCCTCTTGCAGCTCTGTGGCCCACTCGATGATGGCCTGATCAATCCATCTGCGCTGCAAGGTCAGTTCCGCCAGGTTGTTGAAAACCTGCTCGTTCAGGGCCTGAGGATTACGTAAACCACACACTCTATCCAGCGCTGGAAACCCTGCCGGGTGCCGTGCGAAGCGCTTGAGCCAGATGGTGTCTGCCACCAGCAGATGGTTCAGCGTTCCCAGAATTGAACCGAAGAATGCATTGCGGTTTGCGTTCAACGCTTCCGCCGGCAAGCTTGCAGCAGCGAAATACAGCTTGTCGTTCATCCAGAGATTGTATCTGGCCATCAACTGGAGATGATCAAGGCGGGTCAAGGCAAAAGCTCCGGGCAATCGGGTGATGCCTCTAAGTTTGCCAGTTCTGAAGGATGTGCGCGCCAACTTGCTGGATCCACCGTCAGAAAAACCGAACGACTCGCCGCCCTCCCACTCTCAACTTCATGCCGATAACTTCCCCGCTTAATGGTCAGGTCATGATTGAGATCAACAGCTACACCACAGTAAAACGACGCGAGCGCGTTCCCCACGACATTTTCGCCACCTATTGGCGTGACGTGCATGGCCCGCTCTGCTCCCGGCTACCGGGACTTGGCTTGTATATTCAGCATCACTTTTCCCGCAATCAGGACGCTCACCTGTGGCCGTTGGCCGATGGCATTAAAGAGATAGGTGACTACGAGCTGGATGGCGGCGTCGAAATCGGATTCGCCTCCGCCCAGGATCAAAAACAGTTCCAGGCCGTCTGCCCGATACTGTTCTCGGACGAACAGAACATGTTCGAGGAAACCCTGGCCTACGACCTGCCAGACGGTTCGGCAACCGTGGTCAATCGCCTGAACGACGAAAAATTTAACGGCACTGACAGATTCGACCGCATTCACGTGCATTTCAGCCCGCGCACCAGCCTTGCCACGTTGCATGAATACATTGCCAATGATCTGGCCAAGGTGTTGGCCGGTGCAGAAGAAGTCTTGAAGTTACGCCTGCACCTGAATCACCCGTTCAACAACGATGGCATGCATCCCCCGGCCCCCAACGTTGCGCATCACGCCGACACCGCGCGCGCAGAACTAGTGGTGATGGAAATAGCCTTCGAGAGCCCACTAGCCCGGCGTCGTTTCTTCGAAAGCCCGGTGTTTCAGGCCACCCTGGCAGGACAATCTGAACACATCTCCCAGCTCAAAGCCTTTGCGGTCTCCGGACTCTACACCTACGTGCGCGACGGTGAGATCACCACGGCTGGCCTGCGTGGCAGCCGTGCAGCTGAACTGATCGAGTATCTGGGGGCAGTCAATCAGCGAACGCCGGAAGTTGAGCATCTGCTGCTGAAAGGCGTGTTGAGCGCTACTGAAAGCAAAAACGCTAGTTGATCAACTCAAGTAAGAACCTGAACACCTGATTTGGCTGTCGCACTTTAAACACAGGATCTGTAGGAGCTGCCGAAGGCTGCGATCGCGGTGTATCAGGAGAAACGCATCGCAGCCTTCGGCAGCTCCTACAGAAAGTGCATTTCAGTCCAATGGCTTGCATGTTATTTGATGAGCCACCGCGCGGCTTCATGGGCCGCTCCCGTCCCTCTGCAAGGCAGGCCCTATACCCAACAGTTATTTGACCATTTGATCAACTCTGCCTAGGGTAGCGGGCCTTGTTCAAGACCGAGATACCTGCAACCGATATGACCAGCATGACCCACCGCTCCAAACTACCGCCTGACGTCTACCTGCTGGCGTTGACGATTTTCTCCCTGGTGACCGCAGAATTCATGGTTGCCGGGATGATGCCTGCGCTGGCCGATGCCTTTTCGGTCAGCCTGGCGCAAGTAGGCAACCTCATCGCCTTCTATGCCCTGGGCATGGCATTGGGCGGGCCTCCTGTGACGGTATTACTGCTCAGCCGGGGCATCAGCAACAAGCGTGCGCTGGTTGGACTGCTGGCGGTTTATGTAGCCGCCGGAATTCTGGCCGCAATAGCGACCAGCTATCCCGTACTGGCCTTTGCGCGAATCCTGATGGGCGTGGCAAGCGCCGCGTGCATCGGGCTATGCCTCACGGTGTGTGCAGGAATGGTCGCGCGCGAAGTTCGAGGTCGCGCCGTGTCGGTGGTGCTCGCGGGCCTGATGCTGTCCCCGGTCGCAGGGGTTCCGATGACTGCCTGGGTCGAGCACCATTATGGCTGGCGTGCCAGCTCCTGGCTGGTCGTAGGCCTGGCGCTGATCTGTAGTGCCCTTGCGGCGGCGCGCCTGCCGACCAGTGAAGCAGGCAGCGAACCGGCGCTAAGCCGACAGTGGGCCACACTGAAAAACCCGAGCCTATGGGGCGCTTACGTCACCAGCGGCCTGATTATCGGTGCAACTTTTGCAGCCTTCAGTTATTGCACTCCGATCCTGATTCAGGAAGTGGGTCTGGAGCCGGCTCATGTCGCCCCGATGCTGGCCTTGTATGGCCTGGCTAATCTGCTGGGCAACATGATCGTCGGGCGCATCGCGGACCGATACACCTTTCAGGCCCTCGGCTGGGGTCTGCTTTTGCTGGTGCTCGCGTTGACGGGCTTCGCGCTGGCGGGCGATCACCTCTGGCTGAACCTGACCTGCTTCATCCTGCTGGGCCTGACAGGTGTGGCGCTCAACCCGGCAATGGTCGCACGTGTGATGAAGGCCGCTGAGCCCGGCGCGCTGGTCAACACACTGCACACCTCGGTGATAACCGCCGGGCTTGCATTCGGCAGTTGGGCTGGAGGCACTGCCATTGATGCAGGCTATGGCCTGCGTGCTCCGCTGTGGGTCGGCGCAGCACTGGCGTTGCTGGGGCTGCTCAGCCTGGCGCGGCCACTGGCGGCGCGCAGTGCTGCCAGGTCTTGCGCGTAACACCCCTTGGTGTGCAAGTCGTCGCAATGCGCGACGGCTGATTCATCGAGCTCGATGCAATGCCCCGCCGTGATGCATCGCCAGATGCCCGGTCTTGTCACTCTTGACCTCATATTGAGGATCATCTTTCGAGGCCGGTCGGTGTTTGCCCATGAACTCCACGTCTTTTGTGTGGATCCTGGTCACTTTGCCATGGATCTCACCTGCTTCGGAGTTCCAGCGCACGGCGTCGCCTGTCTTGAATGATGTGGTCATCGAATACTCCTGGCAATAAAAGCTCTCGCCGCAGAAAAGATAGGGGTTATCGGATTACTCAGGCAGTGCCATTACTTATCGAGCCAGCGCCGACAGAGAAATTCACTTTTATCGCACCGATGGTTTTTGCCTCGCAGAAATGTTGTATCCGGCGCTCTGAAATATCTGCGCAAACGCATACAATCCTGCCCTTATCCAACATCAGAAAGGCCCACCGATTCATGTCGCTCGATCCACCCACGCTGCTGGTCCTCACCATCGCACTCGCCGCAGCGGCCTCACTCTATCTGGCAGTCGAGTGGCGCACTGTGCGTGAGTCTTCACTCCTGTTCTGGAGTGCCGGTTTCGCAACGATCAGCTTAGGATCAACCCTCGCCTTATTGCGCGCGAGCGGTTTTTTGCTGATCGGCATATGGGTGGCAAACGGCCTCTTGGTGGCGGCCCACGCCCTGTTTTTATTAGGTGTGGCACGTTTTACGGAAACGCGTCTATCACGGACCTGGTACCTGATTCCCGTGGCCTGGCTGGTACTGCTTCTACTACCAGCCGATCCGTCGTGGTCGAAAGTCATGCTGGTGGTCAACTCTCTGCTGGTAGCCCTGTTGACGTTGAGAGCCAGCGCCCTCCTGCGTCCCCATGGCAGCTCGCTGAGTATCGGAGCCGTTCAGCTACGTTACGTGCTAATGGTTCATGGCCTTTTCTATATTGCCAAGGCGATACCGGCAGTATTGCCGGGCACATTGATCGACCTCGCCGCCTTTCGTGGCGAGATCATTCAGATTTCACTCGTTGAAGGCGCCATGGCAATCATGCTGATTGCACTTTCCATGACCGGAACCGAACGCTACCGGCGAGAAAAGCGTATCGCCCGGCTGGCCGCCCGAGATCCATTGACGGCGCTGTATAACCGCCGGGCACTTGAAGTCCGGGCTCCGCGCCTGCTCGATCAGGTGACAAGCGCTCGACCCGGCGCTCTGCTGCTGATTGATATCGACAACTTCAAACTGGTCAACGACCTGTTCGGGCACAATGCAGGCGACCGATTGCTGGTCACCCTGAGCGAGATGGTCCGCTCAGTTCTGCCCGAAGGCGCGCTGGCGGCACGACTGGGCGGTGATGAGTTCGTCATTTTGTTGAGTAACGCCTCTCGCGAGACGGTGCTGGCGCTCGGCAATGAGCTGCGCAGCCAGTTTCACACAACCACCTCACAAACTTTCATCACGCCTCAGGCGGTTACCCTGAGTATCGGTGCCAACCTTTTCGAGCACCCTCCTGCCAGCCTGGCGGCATTGATCGAACAGGGTGATGCGGCGCTTTACACCTCCAAACGTGAGGGGCGCGACAGCATTCGCGTGGTCGACACGCGTAACGATTCAGCCCAGGCACATTAACCATCCGGATCCGCAACTTTGCATTACGCTCTATCCCCACGCAGCGATGCATGACATAGCGCTAAACCTTGTAGGAAGCATCGTTTCAATCTGTAGGAAGTACGGTTAAAGTGTCGCCCCCGAGAAATTGGATCCCGGGTTTTCCGCTATGGAGTTTTCCCCAGTGAAGTACATCAGCAAAGTTGCCGCGTCCGCAGTTCTTGGTCTTGCTCTGGCAGGCTGCACCGGCACCGCGATCAAATCCCCGCACTACGACAGCAACCAATACACCGTACTGGGCCACAGTGAGGCTAGCGCCACTGGCCTGATGTTGTTCGGTATCATCCCGATCCGTCAGAACAGCCGCTTCGTCCGTGCTCAGAAATCCGCCATCGACGCTAAAGGCGGTGACGCGATGATCAACACTCAAGTTCAGGAAAACTGGTTCTGGGCCTGGGTTCTGAGTGGTTACACCACCACTATCTCCGGTGATGTCATCAAGCTGAAAACCGCGCAGTAACAGCACACTGTGATCTTCAGTTGAATAAACGAGCGATGTCACAAGACTGCTCGTCTAAAGAAAACGCCGCTTGTCTCGATAACGAGAAAGCGGCGTTGTTGTTTCTGTGACCTGAATTCAGTCAGATACGCCCGCGCCCGACGGCCCGTTTTAGCCCGCGATTCAACGCACCGTTGGAACCGACTTCAATGTGGACAAGTCATAAACGCGTTAACGACCTGATCAACGCCTTTGTTTATTAGAGAGAATCGGGATAGCCAGCTGCGCTACAGAGGATTCGTGCGTGCGCGAACCCGGTATTTCTGACCTGATGCGGTCATCAAGGAGCAACAATGCCAACGTGGGAAATGCTTTGAAAGATCTGACTCGCGAAGAGCTTGAGGCTGAAGTCGTGCGCCTGCGCAAAGCCCTTGAGGACGCTGGAGTCAATCCACAGCATCCCGCTGAAATGCCGATCAATTGCAGCGATGCTCAACCTGTCAGCGACACAGCAGCGAGTGCAGCATCCTCAGTGCAGGACAGCCCCACCGCGGTCGCCAGCAGCGAAACGCGCCAGCAGGCGATCTTCGAAAGCGCCATTGACATCGCGATGATCGTGACCAGTCCGGACGGGATCATCACCGACTGGAACCCTGGTGCCGAACTGGTGTTGGGCTGGACCAGCGACGAAATGCTGGGCCAGACAGCTGAACGCTTCTTCACTCCGGCAGACCGCGCCAGCGGCCAGATAGAACGCGAGATGCGCTATGCCCTAAAGGACGGGCGGGCCCTGGATGAGCGGTGGCATCTGCGCAAGGGTTATAAAAAGTTCTGGGCATCCGGCGAGATGATGCCGCTGTATGACGATGACAACGCCCACCTTGGCTTCGTCAAGATTTTGCGCGACCGCACCAACGAGCACATGGCAGGCCTGGCGATAGAAGAAACCCAGGAGCGGTATCGACTGGCGGCTAAAGCGACCAACGATGCCATCTGGGACTGGGATCTGCTCGCCAACGAAGTGCTGTGGAACGAAGCACTGGAAGAAGCTTATGGTCACGCTCTGGCCACTATCGAGACCACCGGTGAGTGGTGGATCGCCCAGATTCATCAGGATGACAGGGTACGTATCCACGACTCTATCCATGCTCTGATCGATGGCACCGACTGTGCCTGGACTGAGAGTTACCGCTTCCGTCGTCAGGATGGCTCCTACGCCGATGTCCTGGATCGCGGGCATGTGATACGCAACGCCGAAGGCCAGGCCGTACGGATGATCGGCGCAATGCTCGACCTGTCCCGGATGCGCACTGCAGAAAACGCCTTGCGTCGAAGTGAAGACCGATTCAGAACCATTCTGGAAACGATTGAGTCAGCGTTCGCGATTGTCCAGGTCAAGTTTGATGCCGACGACCAGCCGATCGACTACCGCTTCGTCGAGGCCAACCCCGCTTTCGAACGTCAGGCCGGGGTCAACCTGCGCGGCAAATGGGTGACTGAATTCGCTCCGGATCTGGAGCGCTTCTGGTTCGAGACCTACGGGCATGTTGCCAAGACCGGGGAACCAGCCACGTTCGAAAACTATGCCGAAGCTTTCAAACGCTGGTTTGACGTGCGGGCCGTCAGCGTGGGGGACCTTGCCGACAGACAGATCGCGATTATCTTCAGTGACGTCACGGAGCGGCGCAACGCTCAGGAACGCTTGCGGGTCAGCGAAGCGATTGCCCGGCAAAACGTGGAGCGTGTGCAACTGGCACTGGCAGCCGGCGCTATTATCGGCACATGGCACTGGGACGTACCCAACGACCGCATCACCATCGACGAAGGCTTCTCACATGCCTTTGGACTTGACCCGGCGCTGGGGCTTGAAGGGCTGAGCATCGCGCAAGTGACTGACTCGGTTCATCCGGAAGACTTGCGCAGTCATGAGGAAGCAATCAGCACGGCGTTGGCCAAGGGTGGTGCCTACGTTCATCAGTGCCGCGTGCGGCGCGCCGATGGCAAATACTATTGGATCGAAGCCAACGGACGGGTCGATCTGGCAGCGGACGGCAGCCCGGCAAGCTTGCCGGGCGTGGTCATCGACGTAGAAAGCCGGCGCTCCATCGAAGCCGAACGTGACCGGGCGACTGCCGCGTTGCGTGCACTCAACGAAACACTGGAGCTACGTGTCGCTGAGCGAACCGTCGAGCTGATGCAGGCGGAAGAGAAACTGCGTCAGTCGCAGAAAATGGAAGCAGTCGGCCAACTGACTGGCGGGCTGGCGCATGATTTCAATAACCTGCTGGCCGGTATCTCCGGTGCCCTTGAGCTGATGAGCTCGAGAATCGCTCAGGGCCGCTGGACCGAAACCGAGAAATACATCAGCACGGCACAGGGAGCTGCAAAACGCGCCGCTGCGTTGACTCATCGCCTTCTGGCCTTCTCCCGTCGGCAAACCCTCGATCCGCGGCCAACCAACGTGAATGCCTTGACGGTGGGCATGGGTGAACTCATCCAGCGCACGGTGGGCCCGAGCATCGCCGTGCAATTTGCAGGCAAAGAGGATGTCTGGCCAACGCTGGTTGACAGCAGCCAACTGGAAAATGCCCTGCTGAATCTGTGTATCAATGCCCGTGATGCCATGCCGGAGGGCGGACGCATCACGATTGAGACCGAGAACCTGTGCATGGGTCGTGACGCGGCCAGCACTCACGAAATGCGCGAAGGCGAGTACCTAGCGCTGAGTGTCACGGACACCGGCACTGGCATGACGCCTGAAGTCATCGCAAAAGCCTTCGACCCGTTCTTTACCACCAAGCCGATTGGCCAGGGTACAGGTCTTGGCCTGTCCATGATTTATGGATTCGCCAAGCAATCGGGCGGACAGGTGCGCATCCATTCGCAGGTCGGTGTGGGTACAAAAATCAGCATTTACCTACCCCGTTACGACGGTGAAGCCACTGAAGATCCAGGCGAGTCGGACAAGACATCGGTTGCGCCAGCGGACTCTGGCGAAACCATTCTGATCGTGGATGACGAGCCGACGGTGCGCATGCTGTTGATGGACGTCCTCAGCGATCTCAACTACCGCGTGATCGAGGCCGGTGACAGCGTCGCCGGGCTCAAAGTGCTGCGTTCCGACGTACACATCGACCTGCTGATCACCGACGTAGGGCTACCGGGCGGCATGAACGGTCGGCAGATGGCTGACGCGGGCCGGGAAGTCAGGCCCACGCTGAAAACCCTGTTCATCACCGGCTACGCCGAAAATGCTGCCATCGGCGACGAACAACTCGGCCCGGGGATGCAAGTACTGACAAAACCCTTCGCCATCGACACCCTCACCTCCCGAGTGCGGGAGCTGATCCGGTCGTAGCAAAAAGCACCCCACTGATCCATGTGGGAGCCGGGCTTGCCCGCGAAGAACGATAACTCGGTGTGCCTGACAGACCGAGGCGCCTGTATCGCAGGCAAGCATCACTCCCCAAGTTGGTAACATCTCAAGCTCATGCAGGACCGGTGGGACCGAATTCATTCGGGAAGGCTGTATTTAGTCGATACAAAGGCTGCGCATTCACCGGCCTCTTCGCGAATGAATTCGCTCCCACCGGGATCGACGCTTGCAGGCGAACATAGAACCTCCCCCATAGACTTGCGCAATCCTGTGGGAGCCGGGCTCGCCCGCGAAAAACGGTAACGCGGTTTGCCAGGCAGACCGAGGTGCCTGCTTCGTCGGAGTGCCGCCCAGACCAAGCAACGCTCCAACAGATACCGCTGATCCCTGTTGGAGCCGGGCTTGCCCGCGAAGAACGGTAACGCGGCGTGCCTGACGGACCGAGGCGCCTGCCTGGCAAGCAACCAATAAACCTCACTAGCGCAAATGATTCTCGTTTGTGATATTTTGCCGCGCTTGCTTCCATGCCAGTTAAGGTGGCCTCATGTCCGGCTCAGATCTCAAGGCGTTATATCTCGCCCATCGCGGAGAAATTCAGGCTTATCTGGATCGTCGCTTGCGCTGCAAAGAGACCGCTGCCGACCTGACGCAGGACACCTTCATCCGCCTGTCAGAGCAGATGGGCCGGACACGCATCGAAAACTTTCGCGCCTACCTGTTCTCCAGTGCCCGTAACCTGTTTATCGATCACACCCGACGTCAGGAGCATCGCAAAGGCGAGCCGCTGGATCTGCAGGACATGAGCGAAGCCGAACAGCGAACCCCGACGCTGGAGCAGGCGGCCATTGCCAATCAACAACTGTCGGCACTCAATGAAGTGATTCAGAACATGCCGGAACCCTGTCGTGAGGTGTTCCTGATGGTGCGGGTCGAAGGCCTGACCTATGTAGAGATTGGCGAACGCCTCGGGATCTCCTCGAAAACCGCCTTCAGTCGAATGGTCAGAGCCCTGGATTTGTTGAAACTCGGGATGCCCGAGTGAGCCCCTTTACTCGACTGAAACCAGGCAACCTGGCAAGCCGGCAGCGGACGAGTGCAGGCGTGCTGGATTACACTGCGCCGACAGCACCCGCCCACCCTGAATTGATTGCCCTATGAGCGCTGAACCTCCGATTCTTCACCCCTCCGCTGCGCAGCCTGATGACGTGAGCCATCAGGCCAGCGTGTGGTTTGCGCTGATGCACGGCGGATCAGCGACTCCGGCCGAGCACGAAGCGCTGGCAGCATGGCTCGACGCTGATCCCCTGCATGCTCAGGCGTATGCCCGACTTGAAAAACTGTGGGCAGCGTCAGCCCTTGTAGCTAAACCGCCAGCTCCTGCGGTCGGCACTCAGTTATCCCGGCGTCGCTTTGTCGGATTGGGTGTAGCGGCATGCGCTGTCGCCGTCACAGCGAGTGCAACGACGCTCTGGCTGAAGGGCATCGGGTCACCGTTTGCGGACTTGCGGACCGCCGTGGGTGAACGGCGCACGGTACGTCTGGCCGATGGGTCTACGGTTGAACTCGCCGGCAACACCGCGCTGAACATCGACTTTTCCTCCACACAACGGGCCGTGGAACTGCTGCAGGGCGAAGTATTTTTCAACGTTGTGCCAGCCGCTGTCGGCGAGCTTTCGATCAACACAGAAGCCGGTCGGGTACTGGCCAACAACGGCGAGTTCTGCCTGTCATGCGACAGTGAGAACACGTTGCTGACCGTGAGTCGAGGCACCGTACGCGTGGTTACCGCGAGCCAGCAAACCGACCTGGGAGAAGGCCTTTCATTGCGTTTCAGTGCCAATCGGGCGGAGGAGATCCAGCACGCGGAGCTGGATCAGGTGCTCGCCTGGCGCAATGGTCGACTGGTGTTCTTCGACAAACCGCTGAGCGCGGTCGTCAGCGAACTTCAACGCTGGCGAGAAGGCAGAATATTCATCGCGGACCCGCAACTGGCGGCGCGACGGGTCAGTCTGATTCTCAACCTGAATCGACCTGACCAGATGCTGGATGTGCTTTCCAAGGCCCTGGCAGTGAGGATCACGAGCTACACCGACCTTGTGACCATCATTCACGCCGCATGATCGTCAAAGACAGCCGCGAGGCATTGATTTTGACGAGGACATGGCAGCGCACGTGCTGACGCCCTCCCGGCTAAAGCCGGTCCTATGTATGGACTCGCCCCTACATTCAACCTGCTTTTGAACACTGCTACCCGGTTGCATCTATGTATAAGGCCTAT